>CAIKKO010000602.1 GCA_903828025.1 uncultured Sphingomonadales bacterium | reverse complement strand
GGGCGGCCCTTGGGGCCGCCCTTTTTGGTTTGGGCCCGGAGAAAGCGGAACCCCGGAGCCCAGTCCGGGGTGACGGGGTGCTTTTGGGTTGGCGGCATGGATTCAGCCTCCCCGGTTTTCGTCACCCCGGGCTTGACCCGAGGCTCTGCTTGTTTTCACTTCCCCGCGCTCCCCGCCTTCTCGTAATCGATGCCGAGCTGCTGGAGGTAGGACTTGTACGTCTTCGGATCGAAATAGTTGGGCTCCATCGCCGGACGCAGCTTGGCCATGAGATCGGCGTTGAGGTACGTCGCTGGCTTGTCATCGGGGCCGAGCAGCGGCTGATAGTGTTCGGTCTTGAACTGGACCTCCTGCTGCCAGGCCTTCGCCTTCGAAACGAGCTCGGGCGTCGTCATCAGGTCGAGCACCGTCATCGCGGCAACCTTGGCCCCCGCGAGCGCTCCCTTGTGCGCAATCGGCGTGGCCATCGCGGCTGCCGCCATCACGTTGTGATAGGAAATGCTTGGCAGGTTCGCGGGATACATGATCGTGATAGTCGGGACTGTCCACATGATATCGCCGATATCGTCGGATACGCTTACCGCCTCCGGGTCCGGCGCATCGGGCGACCACACGTGCGGACCATCGCTGGCCAGCGGTTTGACCGGACGCCCGAAGCCCGCCTGAGCCGCCCGCGCAAACCGCTGGTCGGTCTCGCTCCAGCGGGGCAGCCCCACGCTTTGCATATTGGCAAAGGCCGCTTCGGCAAGCGGGCGGTTGCCGTAATTGTTGGCGGCCTGTCCAAGCACGCGGTGGGTTACGCTGGTATCGGTCATCAACGCAGCCCCCTCGGCAATGCGATTGGCACTGTCGTACATCGCCTTGACAGCGGGCAGGCCGATGTCGCGGAAATAGTACCAGACGCTGGCCTTACCCGGGACGATATTGGGCTGCTCGCCGCCATTGGTGATCACGTAGTGGCTGCGCTGGGTTACCGGCAGATGCTCGCGCTTGAAGTTCCAGCCCACATCCATCAGTTCGACCGCATCGAGCGCGCTCTTGCCGTCCCAAGGATTGGCAGCGGCATGGGCGGTCCGCCCGAGGAAGCTATATTCCACGCTGATCGCCGCAGTCGTTTTCAAGGGGCCCCAGGTGGTGGCCAGCGTGGAGCCGACGTGCGCGAAGAGATTGGCGTCGACATCCTTGAACAGGCCGGCGCGGACGTAATAGGCTTTGGTCCCAAGCAATTCCTCGGCAACGCCGGGCCACACCATGATGCGGCCCTTGATGCCATGCTTCTCCATGGTGTGCTTGGCGGCGATGGCGGCAACGATCATCATCGGCAGTCCGCTGTTGTGCCCCTCGCCATGCCCGGGGGCACCGGCCACCTGCGGCTTCGCCTCGGCTACGCCGGGCATCTGCGACAGGCCGAGAAGCGCATCGATATCGCTGCCGAGCGCGATCAGCGGGCCGTCCTCGCCCCAGGTCGCGGTAAAGGCCGTGGGAATGCCGGCGACGCCGCGCTCCACCTTGAAGCCGTTCTTTTCGAGAATGCCGGAAAGGTAGGCGCTGGTCCTCACTTCCTGGAAGCCAGGTTCGGCATAGCTGAAGACCTGGTCGATCATGCCGGCCAGATCGCCGGCGCGCGCGTCAACCGCAGCCGCCGCTTCGGCCTTGACCGAGGCAGCCGCTTCGGCGCGGGCGGCGGAATGGATGGTAAGGGCCAGCAAGGTGGCCGCGAGCGAAATGCGCATGAACAGGATCCTCTTCTGCCACCGATGATAGCCGCGGCGGCGCTGGAGGCAATTCGGGAAGCCGCCGAAATTGTCACCACCTTGCGCGCGGGCGATGGTCGGGCGCAGGCTTTCCTGCTCACCGTCGTTCACCATCCGTCCGGCCTTGTTCAGAGAAAGGCTCCTCAACCTGAACGAAACCTGCAAACCTCATCCCGCACGCGTTCAGCCACCAAGGCCTAGATCAGTCTTCGACGGCGACGAATCGCGGCGGGATTTTCCGGTCCGCGTTCCTCCGCCTCAGGAGACATATCATGGTCACGTTTGCGAAGAAGGCCACGCTTGCCCTTGCTCTTGCCGCTTCCGCGCTGGCCAGCGCTGCCCCGGCGATGGCAGACCCCTATTACGGCGGATACCGCCACCACGAAGGCGGCGGGGATACCGCCGGTGCGGCGATTGCGGGCGGGATCATCGGCCTCGCGCTTGGGGCGATCATTGCCTCGAGCGGCAACCACCACCGCGATTACAACGAGCGCCGCTATGACGGGGCCTATCGCGGCCAGCCGAGCTGGAACGGGCAGGTCTACAACAACGACGGCTATAACAACGGGTACAACAACCAGTACGACCAGCGCTACCGCGGCGGATACCAGCAGGGCTACAGCCGCGATGGCTACCCGCAGAGGAACGACGGCTATTACGAACGCCGGGGCTACCGCGAGAACCAGCAGTCCGACGAACGGGGCAACTGATCGCAAAGGCCCGGCGGCTTCAGCATCGGTTCAGCCGCCGGGCCCATGATCGCACCATCACATCCCGCGCCCCGGCGAACCGGCGGCAGAGACGGGCGGGACAGGAGACGCACCATGACGGTATCCAGAACAGGACTCCTTGCGGCGGCGCTGGCGGCAGGCAGCCTCGCCTTCGCTGCTCCGGCATCCGCGCACGAATGGCACCGCGGCGGCGGCGGCGATGATGCCGCCATCGCCATCGGCGCGGGGGTGATCGGCCTCGCCGTCGGCGCGGCGATTGCTTCGGACCATGACGACCACCGGGCCTATGACCGGGGCTATGACCGGGGCTATTACCCCGCCTATCCGCGCTACCGGGCCTATGCCTATCCGGCCTATCCGGTCTATCGCAGCTACCCGGCCTATCGCAGCTATGACGACCGCTATGAGCAGGAACGCCGCTGGCGCGCGCATGAGCGGTGGGAACACGAAGAGCACGAAGAACACGAAGCGCGCGAGCACGGCGGCTACGGGCGCGGCTGGTAGGCGCTGCGCGCGGGGCCCCCTCGCCAAAGCTGGCCCCGGCGGCTATGGGCGCGGGGATGGGACCGACCGAGATGACCGATACACCCGCGCCGCAGGACGCACCCCAGGATACCCCGTTGCGGGGCCTGCGCGTTGCGCTGTTCAGCGGGAACTACAATTACGTGCGCGACGGGGCCAATCAGGCGCTGAACCGGCTGGTGGGCTACCTCCAGCGGCAGGGCGCGCAAGTCCATGTGTTTGCGCCCAAGGTCAAGAACCCGGCGTTCCCTTCGATGGGCAAGCTGATCGGCCTGCCGTCTATCCCGGTGCCGGGGCGCGGCGAATACCGTATACCGATGCTGCTGGGGCGCAAGGCGCGCGCTGATCTCAAGGCGTTTGCACCCAATGTGGTCCACGTCTCCTCGCCCGATTTCGCGGCGCACCGCGCGGTGAGTTGGGCGCGCGCGCGGAAGCTCCCGGTGCTGGGCAGCGTCCACACCCGCTTCGATACCTATCCGCGCTATTACAACATGGCGTGGATCGAACCGCTGCTGACCGCGCTGCTGCGCCGGTTCTACCGCCGCTGCGATGCGCTGGTCGCGCCGTCGGAATCGATGGCGCAAGTGCTGCGCGAGGAGCGGATGAACTATGACATCTCGCTGTGGTCGCGCGGGGTGGACCGCACGATCTTCAACCCAGGGCGGCGCGATCTGGCGTGGCGGCGCAGCTTTGGCATTGCCGACGACGAGGTGGTGATCGGCTTCCTCGGGCGGCTGGTGATGGAAAAGGGGCTCGATGTGTTTTCGGACACGATCGACCAATTGGTCCGCCGGGATACACCGCACCGGGTGATGGTGATCGGGGAAGGCCCGGCGCGCGCGTGGTTTGCCGCAAGGCTGCCCGACGCGGTGTTCACCGGCTTTCAGGGCGGCAAGGATCTCGGCCGCGCGGTGGCGGCGATGGACGTGCTGTTCAACCCCTCGGTCACCGAAACGTTCGGCAACGTGACGCTGGAGGCGATGGCCTGCGCGGTGCCGGTGGTGGCAGCGGCCGCGACGGGCAGCCAGAGCCTGGTCGATGACGGCGTTTCAGGCCGCCTGATCACGCCCGGTGCGATCCACCACTTTGCCGAAGCGCTACGGGCCTATCTGGCCGACGCCGACCTGCGCGCCCGCCACGGCGCAGCGGGCGAACGGCGCGCGCAGGATTTCAGCTGGGACGCGATCAATCAGGCCGTGGCCGATACCTATTTGCGGCTGATCCGGCAGAAAGACGCCTTGCGCAAGGCCTGAGCGGACTGCGCCTAGAACACGAAGTCGTCCGCAGTCAGGTCTCCCACCTTCACGCCATCGAGCACGAAGCCGGTGCCCGGGGCGAACAGGATGACGGTGGTGTTGCCCACCTGCTTGGCAACGGCCATGACTTCCTCGAACGTGTCGAAGTCGCTGCCCCAGTTGATCGCGAGCCGGTCTTCGGTGCCCCCCGCGGTAAAATCGCGGATGTGGTAGAGCCCGCTGGAGGGGTCGATCGCGAAGACATCGTCGCCGCTCCCGCCGATCAGCACATCATTGCCGCCGCGCCCGAAGATATAGTCGCCGCCCGCACCGCCCCGGATCACGTTGCGTGCGTCATCGCCGTAAAGCGTGTCGCTGCCCTGCCCGCCGGTGAGATTTTCAAAGCCGGTGAAGGTATCGCCCTGCGCGTCGTTGCCATAGCCGTGGCCATCGGCGAGATCGGCCGTGACCCCGTCGCGCGCATCGGCATAGCTCAAGGTATCGGTGCCGCCGCCGCCGTTCATCGTATCGGCCCCTGCGCCGCCGATCAGGATATCGTTGCCTGCGCCGCCGGTGAGCGTGTCATCGCCCGCCCCGCCCGCGAGCGTGCGCCCGGCGTCGTCGGCCCTGAGCGTATCGGCCATCGCCGAGCCCGTGACCCGCTCGAACCCCGAAAACGTATCGCCCTGGGCGTCGCCACCGTTGCCGGTGCCGCTCGCCATATCAATCACGACCCCGGCCGCAGAGCCGGTGTAGTCAAGCGTATCGAACCCTGCGCCGCCCGTCATGTGATCGGCCCCGGCGCCGCCGCGGATCAGATCATTGCCGCCCGCGCCGTCGATGGTGTCATCCCCCGCGCCGCCGAGAAGCAGGTTGTCGCCGGCGCTGCCGATCAGCGTATCATTGTGCGCGCTGCCCTCGACTTTGCTGATGCCGAGCAGCACATCGCCCGTGGCATCGCCGCCGCTGGCGGTCTGGTGCGCCAGATCGACCGTGACCCCGGCGGACGATCCGGCATAGCCCGCACCGTCGTTGCCATCACCGCCGAGCGTATCGGCACCGAGCCCGCCGATCAGCCAGTCGCTGCCCCCGCCGCCGAACAGGCTGTCATCCCCCGCACCACCAAAAATGCGGTTGTTGCCGCTATCGCCGGTAAGGCTGTCGGCAAAGCGGCTGCCGACGAGGTTTTCGATGCTGTCATACGTGTCCCCCGCCGCATCGCCCGCACCGGGAAAGCCGCCGAGATTGGCGCTCACTGCCGCGCTCGCACCCGCATAGCTGGCGGTGTCGATCCCGGTCCCGCCGATCAGCGTATCCGCGCCCGCTCCGCCTTCGAGCACATCGTTGCCGCCATAGCCGAGCAGCGTGTCCGCGCCGCCGAGGCCGAACAGCCGGTCCACGCCCGCATTGCCCGCAAGCACGTTGTCATGGGCATTGCCCCAGCCGGAAAACATCGGGAGCGCCACCAGATTGGTGAGGTTTTCGACCTCTGCGCCAAGCACATAGCGCGAGAGGCCATCAATGCGCGCTTCGTCGGTGCCGCCGCCCGCCGCCTCGACAATGCGGTCGCCGCGCGAATCGACGACATAGTGATCATCCCCCGCGCCGCCGATCATGCGGTCATCGCCGTGGCCGCCATCGAGCGTGTCGTTGCCCGCGCCGCCCACGAGGCGGTCGTTGCCGTCGTAGCCAACCAGCACATCATCGCCGCCGAGGCCGGTGAGGACATTGGCATCGTTGTTGCCGTAAATCGCGTTGTTCGCATCGTTGCCGGTGCCATTGAGCGCGCCCGGGCCGGAGAGAATGAGGTCTTCCAGATTCGCGCCGAGCGTGTAGCTGATGGCCGCGAACACAAGATCGTGGCCGCCGTCTGCCGCCTCGGCAATCGAGTCCCCCGCCTGATCGACGTGGTAGGTATCATCGCCCGCGCCGCCGGCCATGGCATCGCCGCCCGCGCCGCCATCGAGCGTGTCGTTGCCCGCACCGCCGATCAGGATGTCCGCCCCATCCCCGCCATCGAGCAGATCGTTGCCGACGCCGCCGGTCAGCGTGTCGTTGCCGCTGCCACCGAGGAGCACCGTGTCGCTATCATCGTTCGCGGTGAGCGTGACGGGATTCTGGGCGAGCGCGGCGTTGAGGATATGGAGAAGGCCCACCACCGACTCGCCGGTGAAAGGGTTGTCCGCGTTGAATTGGACCGTGGCATCGGAGACGGTATCCCCGGCCAGACTCACGCTGAGAAACCCGCTGCCGCTATCCCAGCCGCTGCCGCCTGCGCCATAGGACAGCCCGGTGCCGGCCTCGTAGAAACTCAGGCCCCAGTTGGTGTCGTAGAACTGCTCGCCGGTTTCGGGATCGTTGTAGCCGGGGATATAGTAATCGGCGGTGATATCGAACGTGCCTGAGGCGCGATCGACCCCGAAGCTGAAAGTGCTTGTGCCAACCATGATCCGCTCTCCGGTGCAGCCTAGGGGAAGTTACTGAGGAGAGTGCCATGATTGCCGATTCGTCGCGACAGGCGATTCAGCGCGCGCCGGGATTTGCGGCAGAGTGAGACTGACGCAGGGCGCACTGCTCAGGCAAGCACGCGCTTGGCCGCCATGCTGCGCGCATAGATCAGCAAGAACACCAGCGCGCTCCAGATCACGAGGGTGAGGCCCACGGGCGCGGGCTGCGGCGGGTGGAGCACGAAGGCCTGCGTCAGCTGGCTGACCGCGAGGCCGAGCAGCGAGAGCGCGAAGGCGGTAACTGCATGGCGCGAACGGGCGAGCAAGAGCAGCGAGCCCACCAGCGAACCCCACACGCCCAGCGCCCAGAACGCTATCAGCCATGCGGGCAGCGCGGCCATTTAGGCAGCGCTTGCGGCGTTCATCCCCATGCTGGCGAAGTAGCTGGCGGGCGACAGCTCCGACATCAGGTAATCGTAGCAGCCGAACAGGTTCCACAGCAGGCTGAGCACCCCGACGATCCAGAGATGCGTGGGCGTGGCTGGCTTGGCATTGAGTCCCATGGCCGTCTCCCCGTTGCGGCTAGGGTTGGCAGTCTATGCCGCAACGGGGAGAGTGGCAATCACGAGTCCTGATCGGTCCAATCATAGGTCAGCGGGGCCTCGCGGAAGGCGAAGCGATCAATGTGGCGCGCGACCGCACCTTTGAGCCCGTCCCGCTGGCCGGGCTCGCTTGCCGCGATGTGGCATTCGAGCGCGTCGGGGTGCGCGGTGAACGTCACCACCGCATCCCCCGCCCACGCCGCGCCGCGCGCATCGCGGGGGAAAGTGACGGTGCCTTTGGCGGCATCGAACGTGACCGCGAGGTTGTGCTCCCAGTGCTTGCAGACCTGCTGGAGGTATTTGCTGGCCGACGCGGTGGGGACCATGGCGGTTGCGCTGCTCATTGGGGCGCTGCTCACTGATGGGCTGCTCACTGGGCACCTCCGAGACGTTCGATCTTGCGCGCCGCTTCGTCGAGGATGTCGGCGATCTGGTGCGCGGTTGCAGGTTCGATCCCGCCGCCCACAGTGTGGCGCAGCGCGAGCATCAGGTTGGCGACCGCCCGGCGCAGGGGATGGCTGCCAGCGCGGCCATCGGCCTCGGCGCGGCTTTTGGCGAAATCGCCGAGGCGCTGGACGACCGCCTTGGCCTCTTCCAGCTTGGCGGCGAGTTCGGCGCGGCCGGCCTCGGTCATGGTGAAGGCCTTGCGCGCGCCCTCGCCCGGCACCTCGGTGATCATGCCTTCATCGACCAAGAGCGCGAGCGTGGGGTAGACCACGCCGGGGCTGGGCGCATAGTCGCCGCCCGCGAGCTCCTCGATCGCCTTGATCAGTTCGTAGCCGGGGCGGTCCTGCTCATCGAGCAGGAGGAGCAGCAGCAGGCGCAGTTCGCCCGGGCCGAACATGCGGCCACGATGACCGCCCCGGCTGCCCCGCCGTCCACCGAAGGGCGGCTCATCGCTATCCCAGCTGTCGCCGCCGAAACCGCCTCCCCAGCCACCACGATGGCCCCAGCCGCCGCCGAAGCCGCGTGCCATCATCTTCATGCCGAGGTGGCGCATATGTTCATGGCCGTGGCCATGGTTGTGTTTTCCGAATCGCATTGTATATCCTTGATGCTTCGTGATGGCTCTAAGATATATCTTTAAACACTCTTTGCAAGAGGGTGGATGCAAATTCCTGCGCGGGGGCCTATCTCGGGCCCCGGATGTCCGATCTCTTCGCCCCTGCCCCGAGCGAGTCCCCCCGCGAGCGCGCGCCTGATACCGCGCCGCTGGCCGACCGGCTGCGCCCGCAAACGCTGCGCGATGTGGTGGGCCAATCGCACCTGACCGGTCCTGAAGGCGCGATCGGGCGCATGGTGGCGGCGGGCAAGCTTTCGTCGATCATCCTGTGGGGCCCGCCGGGCACGGGCAAAACTTCCATCGCGCGGCTGCTCGCCGATGCGGTGGGGCTGCGCTATATCGCGATCAGCGCGGTGTTTTCCGGCGTCGCGGACCTCAAGAAGGTCTTCGCCGAGGCTGAGGCCATGGCGCAAATCGGGCGCAAGACCTTGCTGTTCGTGGACGAGATCCACCGCTTCAACCGCGCGCAGCAGGACGGGTTTCTGCCCTATGTCGAGAAGGGCACGGTCACGCTGGTGGGCGCGACGACCGAGAACCCGAGCTTTGCCCTGAACGCCGCGCTGTTGAGCCGCGCGCAAGTGCTGATCCTGCACCGGCTGGACGCTGCAGCGCTGGGCGAGCTGCTCGCGCGGGCGGAAGAGACGACCGGCCTGCGCCTCCCCCTCACCCCTCCGGCGCGCGAGGCGCTGATTGCCTCGGCCGATGGTGACGGGCGCTTTCTGCTGGGGCAAGCCGAGACGCTGTTCGATGTATCGCTGCCCGCGCCGCTCGGGCCGGCGGAGCTGGGCGCATTCCTGATGCGGCGCGTGGCGGTCTACGACAAGGACCGCGACGGGCACTACAACCTGATTTCCGCGCTCCACAAGGCGCTGCGCGGATCGGACCCGCAGGCCGCGCT
>CAIKKO010000601.1 GCA_903828025.1 uncultured Sphingomonadales bacterium | reverse complement strand
GGGGACCGAAGCTTACCGCCCCTTCCACACGCCGGGGCGCTTTTCGATGAATGCGGCCATGCCTTCGGCCTTGTCCTCGGTCGCGGTCAGCACCTGGAACACGCGGCGTTCGAACAGCACGCCCTGATCGAGCGTGCTCTCGAACGCGGCGTTGACCATTTCCTTGTTGGCGATCACCGCGACAGGCGGCATCGCCGCAATCACGGCAGCGGCCGCAACAGCTTCCTCGACCAGCGAGGCGAGCGGCACGACGCGGCTGACAAGCCCCGAACGCTCGGCTTCCACCGCGTCCATCATCCGGCTGGTGAGGCACATGTCCATCGCCTTGGCCTTGCCCACCGCGCGCGTGAGGCGCTGCGAGCCGCCCATGCCCGGCGCGACGCCCAGCTTGATTTCGGGCTGGCCGAACTTGGCGTTTTCCGAAGCGATGATGAAATCGGCCATCATTGCCAGTTCGCACCCGCCGCCCAGCGCAAAGCCGTTGACCGCCGCGATCCAGGGCTTGCGCGTGGTCTTCACCAGATGGCTCGTCCAGCGCGAGAAGAAATCGCCCGTGTAGAAATCGGTCGCGGCCTTGTCGGCCATTTCCTTGATGTCTGCGCCCGCCGCGAAAGCCTTTTCGCCCGAGCCCGTCAGCACCGCGCAGCGCTGGCCGGGATCGGCCTCATACGCCGCGAACGCCGCGATCAGCTCCTCAAGCACTTGCGAATTGAGCGCATTGAGCGACTTGGGCCGGTTGAGCGTGATCAGCGTGACGGCATCGCGCTGTTCGACCAGGATCGTTTCAAACGTCGCAGTTCCAGTGGTCATAGGGGAGTCCATTCCTCGTTGGCAGGCAGGGGCGCGAAGATCGCGTCAAGCATTTCGGTGGTCACGCCTTCGGGCGTCGCCGGGTTCCATTGGGGCGCGTTGTCCTTGTCGACGATCACCGCGCGCACACCCTCGGCAAAATCGGGCCGCACCAGCACGCGCGCGCCGATGCGGTATTCCATCACCATGTTGGCCGCGAAATCGGGCAGCGTCAGGCTGGTTGCGAGCTGGCGCAGCGCAACTTTGCAAGTCTGCGGGCTCTTGGTGTGGAGCGCGGTGAGCGTCGCCGTCGCAAACTCTCCGCCATCGGCTTCGAGCGCGGCGAGCACATCCTCATAGCGGTCCGAGGCGAACAGCCGCGCGATATCGTCCGCATGCGCCGCAATTTTGGGCGCGGGCGGCACGGCGGCGAGGCTGTGCAGAATGGCGGCGATGTTGGCCGGGTCGGCGGCAATGCGCGCCTTGGCCTCGGCCAGCGCGGCGGCAGGCAAATAGTGCGTCGCCGACCCCGCCCAGAGGCAGTCCGCGCCGTCCATCCGCGCGCCGGTGAGCGCGAGGTACTGCCCCAACCGCCCCTTCATGCGCGAGAGGAACCAGCCGCCGCCGACATCAGGGAACAGGCCGATCCCGGTCTCGGGCATGGCGAGCCGCGTGTTCTCGGTCGCCACACGGAAACGCGCCGGATCGGCGAGGCCCACGCCGCCGCCCATGGTGATCCCGTCCATGAACGCCACGATCGGCTTGTCATAAGTCATGATCAGGTGGTTGAGCCGGTATTCGTCGAAGAAGAACTTGCGCCCCCCCGCGCCCCCGTCGGTCAGCGCCGAATTGCGCAAGAAGGCGATATCGCCGCCCGCGCAGAAGCCGCGCCCTTCGGAATGGTCGATCACCACGGCCGCAACCGCCGGATCATCGCGCCACGCCAGCAGCGCCTCGGTCATCGCCACCACCATGGCGTGGTTGAGCGCATGGATCGCCTTGGGGCGATTGAGCGAGAGCACGCCGCAGGTGCCCTCGATGCGAATGAGAAGATCGTCGGTCATCGCGGAAGGTCCCCTTTACTGGCGCAGCAGATCGCGGCCGATGATCAGCTTCATCACTTCGTTGGTGCCCTCAAGGATGCGGTGTACCCGGAGATCGCGCCAGAAGCGCTCGATCGGATAGTCCTTGAGGTAGCCATACCCACCGAACACCTGCAGCGCGCGGTCCACCACCGAGGAGCCGGTATCGGTCGCAAAGCGCTTGGCCATGGCCGAAAAGCGCGTCTTGTCGGGCGCATTGGCGGTGACTTTCGCCGCCGCCAGATAGAGCAGCGCGCGCGCCGCTTCGAGGTCGGTCGCCATGTCGGCCAGCGCAAACTGCGTGTTCTGGAAATCGGCGATGGGCTGGCCGAACTGGCTGCGCTCCTTCGCGTACTTCACCGCCTCATCCAGACAGCGCTGCGCACCGCCCAGCGAACAGGCCCCGATATTGAGCCGTCCGCCATCGAGCCCGGCCATCGCAAAGCGGAAGCCGTCGCCCTCTGCGCCGACACGGTTTGCGATCGGCACTCTCACGTTCTCGAAGATCACTTGCGCGGTGGGCGAGGCGTTCCAGCCCAGCTTGCGTTCGGGCGCGCCGAAGCTCAGGCCGGGGGTGCCCTTGTCGATCACCAGGCACGAAATGCCCTTGGGGCTGGCATCACCGGTGCGCACCATGGTGACGTAGATATCGCTCACCCCGCCGCCCGAAATGAACTGCTTGGTGCCGTTGACCACATAGTGATCGCCTTCAAGCCGTGCCGTGGTGCGCAGCGCCGCCGCATCCGATCCCGAGCCGGGTTCGGTCAGGCAATAGCTCGCGATCTTGTCCATCGTGACGAGCGAGGGAAGATAGCGGCCCTTGATGTCATCGCCGCCGAAGCGGTCGATCATCCACGAGGCCATGTTGTGGATCGAGATGAACGCGCTCGTCGTGGGGCAGCCATAGGCCATGGCTTCCATGATCAGCGCTGATTCCAGCCGCCCCAGCCCGATCCCGCCGCTTTCCTCGCTGACATAGATCGAAGCAAAGCCCAGCTCAGCCGCCGCCTTGATCGTATCGAGCGGGAAGCTGTGATCCTCGTCCCACTGCGCCGCAAAGGGCGTGATCGCATCGGCGGTAAAGCGCCGCGCCATGTCCTGAATGGCGATCTGGTCTTCGGTCAGGGCGAATTGTTCGGTCATGGTTCCATCACTTCGGCTTCGATCTCGACTTTCCATTCCGGGCGAATGAATCCGGAGACGATCAGGGTTGTGGTCGCCGGCCGCGCCGCGCCGAACCATTTGCCATGGATCGGCGCAATCGCGGCGAAATCCGCCCGGTCCGTAAGGTAGATACAGGTTCGCACGGTATCGGCAATATTCCCGCCAAGGTCGGCAATCGCCTGCGCCACGATGGCGCAGCAGCGCTCCATCTGCGCTGCCGCGTCGCCCGGCGTGGTCGAGCCATCGGCTTCGATCGGCGCTGTTCCCGCCACCATGATCTGCTTTCCCGTGCGGATGGCGCGGGAGAAGCCGATCACCGGCTCAAGCGGCGAACCGCTGGAAACGCGGGTCTTGGACAATGATTATGCCATCGTCGGGATGACAAACGCATTCCCGCTGTCAGGCAGCCCGTCCGGCCAGCGCTGGGTCACGGTCTTGACCTTGGTCCAGAACTTCACGCCTTCCATGCCATGCTGGTTGGTATCGCCGAACGCCGAGCGCTTCCAGCCGCCGAAGGTGTGATAGGCGACCGGCACCGGGATCGGCACGTTGATGCCCACCATGCCGACATTGACCCGCGCCGCGAACTCGCGCGCCGCGTTGCCGCTGCGGGTAAACAGCGCCACGCCATTGCCATACTGGTGCTTCGAAGGCAGCGCGAGCGCCTCCTCGAAGTCCTTGGCGCGCACGATCTGCAGCACGGGGCCGAAGATCTCGTTCTTGTAGCTTTCCATGTCCGCCGTCACGTGGTCGATCAGCGTGGGGCCGACGAAGAAGCCGTTCTCGTGGCCCTGCAGGGTGAAGCCGCGCCCGTCGATCACGATCTCGCCGCCTTCTTCCTCGCAGCGGCCGATCCAGCGTTCGATGCTCGCCTTGTGCGTGGCCGTAACCACCGGGCCGTAGTGGCAATCGGCATCGGTCGACACGCCGACACGCAGCGCCTCGATCGCGGGGATGAGCTTGGCCTTCAGGCGCTCGGCGGTCTCTTCGCCCACCGGCACCACCACCGGCAGCGCCATGCAGCGCTCGCCCGCCGAACCGAACGCGGCCCCGGCCAGATCATTCACCACCTGATCGAGATCGGCGTCGGGCATCACGATGCCGTGGTTCTTGGCCCCGCCCATCGCCTGCACGCGCTTACCAGCCGCAACGCCGCGGTTATAAACGTAATGCGCGATATCGGACGAGCCGACGAAGCTCACCGCGCCGATGGCCGGGTGATCGAGGATCGCATCGACCATCTCCTTGTCGCCGTGCACGACCTGGCAGATGCCCTCGGGCAGCCCCGCCTCAAGGAACAACTCGGCAAAGCGCACCGGCACCGAAGGATCGCGCTCCGAAGGCTTGATGATGAAGGCATTGCCGGTAGCGATGGCGACGCCCGACATCCACAGCGGGATCATTCCCGGGAAGTTGAACGGGGTGATGCCCGCGCCGATGCCGATGGGCTGGCGCATCGAATATATGTCGATGCCCGGGCCTGCGCCCTGCGTGAACTCGCCCTTCAGCACATGCGGAATGCCGCAGCAGAACTCGATCACTTCGAGCCCGCGCTGGATATCGCCCCTCGAATCGGCGATGACTTTGCCGTGTTCGGACGAGAGCAGGTGCGCCAGCTCGTCCATATTGGCTTCGACCAGCCGCTTGAATTCGAACATCACACGGGCGCGGCGCTGCGGGTTGACCGTCGCCCACGCGGGCTGCGCGGCGAGCGCGGCCTGCACAGCGCGCTCCAGCACGGCAGCATCACCCAGCGCCACTTCGGCCTGCACCGCGCCGGTGTTGGGATCAAACACCTGCCCCTTGCGCGCAGGCGCGCCGCCGGGGCCGCCAACAATGAAATGATCGATCTGACGCATGGGGTTACCCTTTCCGGAAATGTCTCTGGCGGCTTCCTGCACTCCGGATCAATTGCATGCAACAGGCGAAAGTGCGATAGATGCCTGCAATGCTGCAGCCACCCGATTGGAACGACTATCAGGCCTTCCTCGCCATCGCGCGGGCGGGGCAACTGGCGCGCGCGGCCCATGCGATGGCGGTCGACGCCACCACGATGGGTCGCCGCCTCCGCCGCCTCGAAACGCGCATCGGCGCCACCTTGTTCGAGCACACGCGCGAGGGACAGGTGCTGACCGAAGCGGGCGAGGTCATGCTGGCCGAAGTGGAAGCGATGGAGCGCGCCGCCAGCCGGATCGCCGAGCACGGCGGCGGCGGGCCTGCGGGGCTGCTGCGCGTGAGCCT
>CAIKKO010000600.1 GCA_903828025.1 uncultured Sphingomonadales bacterium | reverse complement strand
TGGGGCGAAGTGCTTGGCCCCGGGCTCATCACCGGCGCGGCGGACGACGACCCGAGCGGCATAGGCACCTACAGCCAGGTCGGAGCGCAGTTCGGCTACAGCCTCGCGTGGATCATGGTGTTCAGCTATCCGCTGCTGGTCGCGACCCAGCTCGTCTGCGCGCGCATCGGCGCGGTGACCGGGCACGGCATCGCGCACAACTTGCGGCGGCATTATCCCCAGCCAGTGCTGTGGTTCGCGGTTGTGCTGCTACTGATTGCCAACACCATCAATCTCGGCTCGGATCTTGGCGCGATGGCGGCGGCGCTCAATCTGCTGCTGCCGGGGCCGACCATGCTCTATGTCGCGCTGTTCGGCGGGCTTTCGGTGCTGCTCGAGGTCTTCGTGAGCTACGAGCGCTATACGCGCATCCTCAAATGGTCTGCACTGTCGCTGCTCGCCTATATCCTTGTGCCATTCGTGGCACAGCTTTCGCCCAGCGAGGTTTTGCGCGGCGTGCTGGTGCCCAAGCTGGGGTTCGACCGGGAAAGCGCGATGGCCGTGATCGCGACGCTGGGCACCACGATCAGCCCCTACCTGTTTTTCTGGCAGGCGGGGCAGGAAGTGGAGGAGCAGCACCGGCTCCACACCCATCCGCTCGGCGTCTTCCCGCGCGCGGCAGGCCCCGGGCTCTCACGCATGCGCACCGATACGCTGCTCGGCATGGGGGTGACGAGCGTAACCGCGCTGTTCATCGTCATCGCCACCGCTGCCACGCTCCACGCGCACGGCATCAATCAGGTCGCCTCGGCCGATCAGGCGGCAAGCGCGCTGCGCCCGATTGCCGGGGATCTGAGCTTCCTGCTGTTTGCGGTGGGCATCATCGGGATCGGCCTGCTGGCCGTGCCCGTGCTCGCGGGTTCCGCCGCCTATGCGCTATCCGAGACGTTCGGCTGGGCGGAAGGGCTGGACCGCAAGCCGCATGAGGCCAAGGCGTTCTACGGTGCGATCGTGGTCGCGGTGCTGGGCGGAGTGGCGCTCAATCTCATCGGGATAGACCCGATGCATGCGCTGTACTGGACGGCGGTAATCAACGGGCTGCTCGCCCCGCCGCTGATGGTGATGACCATGCTGGCCGCCAGCAACCCGAAAGTCATGGGCCGGCTGACTTTGCCGCCGCTGCTCAAATGGGGCGGCTGGGCAGCGACGGCAGTGATGGTCCTGGTTTCGGTGATGTTTCTGGTAAGCTGATTCAGGCTCAACCATTCCCCCGGTCGCTGCGGCCGAAATCGGGGCGCGCATCGTCCTGACCCATTTCGATGATCGAACGGCGGATCGCGCGGGTGCGCGTGAAGGTGTCAAACAGCGTGGCCCCGTCGCCCTTGCGGATGGCCTTCTGCAGCTCGGTCAGATCCTCGCTGAAGCGCTGGAGCATTTCGAGCACGGCATCGCGGTTGCTGAGGAACACGTCGCGCCACATCGTCGGGTCGGAGGCAGCAATGCGGGTGAAATCGCGGAAACCGCCGGCGGAATACTTGATCACCTCGCTCTGCGTCACTTCCTCGAGATCGGAGGCCGTACCGACGATGGTATAGGCGATGAGGTGGGGCAGGTGGCTGGTGACGGCGAGCACGCGGTCGTGGTGCTCGGCATCCATCGTTTCGACCCGCGCGCCGAGCGCTTGCCAGAACGCCTCGACCCGCGCGACATCGGCCGGATCGGCAGCAGCGGGCGGGGTGACGATGCACCAGCGATTGCGGAACAGC
>CAIKKO010000599.1 GCA_903828025.1 uncultured Sphingomonadales bacterium | reverse complement strand
GCGAGACTTCCACGGCGGCAGCAGCGGCGCGGCCCGGGCGGTGGGGGCTGTGCGGATTGGCAAAGCCGTCCTCACCCAGCCAGCGCAGCATTGCCTCACGCGCTTCGGGGGCGAGCGGGGTGGTGGCCTGATAATCGAGGTAGATCATGCGGCGATCTCCTGCCAAGCGGCGAGGAAACGCATGATCTCGTCCTCGGTCGTCTCGCGCCCGATCGAAACGCGGATCACTTCGGCGGGCTGCGGATAGCCCATCGCGGTCAGCACCGGGCTGGCCTTGAGCGAGCCGGAGGAACACGCGCTGCCCGCAGAGACGGCGATGCCCATGCCATCGAAGCGGATCAGCTGCGCATTGGCCGAGCGGCCGGGCATGCGGTATCCACCGATCGTGGCAAGGCGGGGGGCGTCTGCAGCAACCAGTTCGCCGCCCGCCGCGACAATACCCTCGTCCAACAGCAGGCGCAGCCGCGCCGCCTCCTCCAGCCAGTCGCTTCCTGCCTCCAGCGCGGCGGCCATCGCCATCGTACCGGGGAGGTTTTCCGTGCCGCCGCGATAGCCCCGCTCCTGCCCGCCGGTGGGCCGCAGCATCGCCCAATCGCGCACAAGCAGCGCGCCCACCCCGATGGGACCACCGAACTTGTGGGCGGAGATGGCGATAAGGTCGGCATCCGGCAGCGCAATTTTGCCTGCCGATTGCGCGCAATCGGCCAGCAGCAAGCCGCCCGCCGCACGGACCGTGGTGGCAATCTCGCCCAGCGGCTGGATCACGCCAGTTTCGTTGTTCACATGCTGAACCGCGACAAGACCCGCGAGCGGTGCCTCTCCGGCCATCACAAGGCCTGCCCGATCCGCCGCCAGCCGCACGGTATCGCCCGCCCAGCGCAGTACGGCATCATGCTCCACCGCCGAAACCGCCGCCAGCGGCTGCACACAACGCGTGATCGCCAGTGCCAAAGCCTCGCTCGCGCCGCTGGTGAAAATCACCTCGCCCTGCCAGCCCAGCGCCGCCTTTACCCGCGCCCGCGCATCCTCCAGCGCAGCGCGCGCAGCGCGGCCAGCGCGGTGCGGACTGGAGGGGTTGGCCCACAGCGCAAAACCCTCCAGCATCGCGGCACGCGCCGCTGGCAGCAGCGGCGTGGTGGCGGCGTGATCGAGGTAAATCGCAGGCTGTGGCGCAGGCATTGAGAGGGTCAGGTCCGGGATGGCGGGAAACATTGCTTTTGGGGCCGCCGTTTCTATATAGCCATCACTCCCTTTTCCCAGCCCCGGCTTTTTTCAAGGCCGCTGCCCCGCGCCCTCACGGGCATAGCAGGACACCCGATGCCAGCAGTCATCTTTCCCGGTCCCGATGGTCGCCTCGAAGGCTTTTTCCAGCCCGGCCCCCGCCCCCGCGCGCCCGTCGCCATGATCCTGCACCCGCACCCGCAGGCCGGCGGCACGATGAACGACCGCATCACCCGCGCGATGTACACCACGTTCAAACAGCGCGGCTTTGCCACCTTGCGCTTCAACTTTCGCGGCGTCGGCCGCAGCCAGGGCAGCTTTGACAACGGCATCGGCGAACTGTCCGATGCCGCCGCCGCGCTCGATTGGGTGCAGTCGATCCACGCCGAAGCCTCCAGCACGTGGATCGCGGGCTATTCGTTCGGCGCGCTGATCGGCATGCAGCTGCTGATGCGCCGCCCGGAAATCCGGGGCTTCATCTCGGTCGCGCCGCCCGCCAACATGTACGACTTCAGCTTCCTCGCCCCCTGCCCCGCCTCGGGCATCATCGTGCAAGGCGCAGCGGACACGGTGGTGACGCCGAACGCCGTGCAGAAGCTCGTCGACAAGCTGCGCACGCAAAAGCACATCACCATCCACCACGACGAAATCCCCCGCGCCAACCACTTCTTCGAAAACGAACTCGACGAAATGATGCGCGCCGTGGACACCTATCTGGACATGCGCCTCTCACCCGATTGCCCAATCAAGTGAGCATAGCCCTCTCCCCTTCAGGGGAGCGGGCTTCCCAGCGCCATCACAGCACGAAGTGGTCCCCCGCCGCGCGCACGGTCATTTCGGAAATCGAGACGCCCCAGGGGTGGTTGATGGCGTGGATCACGGCATCGGCGATGTGGTCTGGCGCGAGGCTGGCGTAGTCCATCGCATCGGGGCTCAGGCGCTCGGCAGGGAAGGTTCCAGCGCCCATCTGGCCGACCATATCCATGAAATCGGGCATGTTGTGCGCCACAATGCCCACACCGGCGGCGGGGTTGATCACGGTGCCGGAGAGGCCGGTGGTGGGGACGCCGGTGGGTTTGATCGTGGTGACCTTGATCTTGCCCCGGCTTTCGATGCGCAGCGATTCGGACAGGAAGTTCACGGCGGATTTGGACGCGCCGTAGACCGCCGCGCCGATCACGGGGAAGTTGCCGTAGATCGAGGAGATATTGACGATCTGGCCGCGCCCGGCGGCGATCATGGGATCGTAGGCGGCGACCATGCCATTGAGCACGCCTTTGATGTTGATATCTATGCAGCGTTCCCAAGCGGGGTAGGCGGCTGCGTGATCGGAGAAGAACGCCAGCGGCATGATCCCGGCGTTGTTCATCATCACGTCGACCGCGCCGTAGGCCTCCAGCGCCTTGACAACGAGGGCTTTGACAGCGGCGAGGTCGCGCACATCGACCGCTACGGCCTGCGCGGTGCCGCCATCGGCGGTGATGCCATCGGCCACGGCTTGCGCGGCGGCGAGGTCGATATCGCCGCAGGACACTTTCGCGCCGAGCGCAGCGGCTTTTTGCGAGACGAGGCGACCGAAGCCGCCGCCAGCACCGGTGATGACGATGGATTTGCCGGCGATGTGATTGGTCATGGGATCTCCCAGATTATGGTGTGTTTGGGAGAGGGTTTAGCATGGTGGAGGTGGTTGCCAAGTAACGCCCCTCCGTCATCGCATCGCGCTGTCACTTCATCGAAGAAGTGCAGGGAGGGGCCAGGTCAGGGCTGCGCGGCGGTGGTGAGGGTCTGGCCGTCCGTGTTCGGCAGGGACCAGATCACGACATTGGTGATCATCACCGCCGCGAGGATCGCCATAAGCGAGGGTCGCTGGCGTTCGCCGCGTCGCCACAGGAACACCGCGCCCGCGATAAGCGCGAGCGCGGTGAGCATGGCGAGGGAGAGGGCCGCGTCAGTCAAGCCGGTACGGTCAGGACTTGAACAGACCCGAGGCGAGGCCGCCGAGGTTGCCGAGCGGATTTTCGCCGCCGCCCATGAAGCCGCTGACGAGCTTTGCCGCTTCGGGATGATCGCCGAGCATCGACGCGAAGCTGCCGAGCGAGCCTTCGCCGCCGATGTGGCCGACGATCTGCTGGAGGATGCCCGAATCGATGCCGGTGTTGGCGGCAGCGGTTTCGACTGTGTCGCCCGGAGCGGCGTGGCCTGCGGCAAGCGCGGCGATAGCCGATTCGGCCATGGTGGGATCAATCCCGACTTTGGCGGCGAGGTTCTTGATATCGACGTTGCTGCTGATCTGGCCGAGGATCTGGTCAAAAATGCTCATGGTAAGGACTCCGTGGGGGAACGCTGACGGAGCCTAGCCTGCTTGACGAGCGGGCGCCACCCGGCAGGTGCGCGCCAGTGTGTGTGGGGGGCCGGTACGCCAAAGCGCGCGCGAGAGATGGCTGAGCCAAACCCTCGCGCGCGCTTCGCACGGACGATCGACAAATCAGATGTGGATCCCGTTCAATGTGAGCGCCTGGGTGTGGCCCGAAGCATCGTTGAGCAGGAATGTGATGCCGTCGTTCTGGGTGCCGAACACCTCGTAATAGCTGCCCTTGGTGGGGTTGGCGTCGAGGAAGTTGACCATCGCGGTGATGTCTTCGTGTCCATCGATGAAGTAGGATCCGGTGCCCTTGCGCGACATGTTCAGCGTGCTGAAAATATCGTCGAAGCCGGTGATGCGCACGTTGTCATTGTCCGCGAACGTGAGATCGGTGACGATGACCCACTGATAGACCGAGGTAATGCCGTGGCCACCGGTGAAGGCCAGCGGCGCAAAGCCTTCGGCCGAGCGGAAGACGAACTGGTCTGCGCCCGCACCACCGGTAAGCGAATCCTTGCCGCCGCCACCCTTGAGTACGTCGTCCCCGTCGCCGCCATAGATCGAATCGTTGCCAGCGCCGCCATAGAGCATGTCATTGCCGCCACCGCCCTTGATGACATCACGGCCTGCGCCGCCCGAAATGACATCGGCCCCTGCCGAACCGGTAATAGATTCACTTGCTTTCGTTCCGTTGATCGTAGCCATTTTGATCTCCAAATTCTAAATTGAAATTGAGAGCCAGACTCTCAAACGGAATTAATTCTCGATTCTTCTGCGTTTTAATTCCGCATTAAGAATACCATGGCATTCATGATTCTCTATATACGTGCAAACACGTCTGAGTGATGGCCTTATGCTTCGCACCAAGCCAATCGATCATGCGCTGATTCGGCAATCCGCATCCCGTTTTGCCATAGCCAGACGATCTCGCACCTTCGCGCAGAGACATGTTCAGTTCCGAACCAGTTTGTGGTCCAAAGCGCCGCGCCGCAGCTCCCGCAACGCTCTCCGAAGCGATCTGAAGGCCGAATCGAAAGGCCGCGCCTTGCCGCCGAGCAGGTGCCGGGCCAGCCACGCGCGCACCGGCTCGTCCAGACCCACAAGCACACCAAAGGCGGCCACGAGCAGCACCGGTACGAGCGCGAGAGCGGACCAATGGGTTGCAATGCCTCCGCCGCCATACTTGAACGCGCCCGCCATGATCGCGATCAGCGGCAGATGGATGCCATAGACCGGATAGGACAGCCGCCCGAGCAGCGCGCCGCCGGGCAGCACCGCCTCGCGCCCCGCAGCCACCGCTAGGACCATGACAGCAGGCAGGCAGAGCAGCACAACCGGCAGAGTCCAGCCGATTGCGGGCAGCGGCAGCGCGAGGAAATAGACGAGCGCGACCAGCGCAAGGCAGGCCGTACGTTGGCCCATATCCGGGAATCGTTCGCGCAGGCGATGCAACAGAAGCCCCATGCCGAAGCCGAAGCTGACGCGCGCCACGCCGCCGGGGAGCGAGGGGACCTCCCAGCCCAGATGGAGTGTTCCGTACGCGAGCCCGCACACCACCAGCAAGGCCGCACTCGCCGCCACCAGCCAGGCCAGCACACGAGTCGAGCGCCCGGCGAGCCAGGCGGCCCAGACGAGGTTGACACCGATCTCGAAAAACAGCGACCAGAGCGGACCGTTGGCTGGGAACAGCTCCCACCCCGTCGCTGCGCCGTGCCAAACCTTGGGCAAAATCAGCAAGTTAAGCAGATTGGCGATGAGCACTTCGGCCAGCGAATCCGAACGCGCCGGGGCCGCGAAATGGCGCGCCAGCAGATAAGCCCCGCCCAGTAACGCCCCGAGCATCGCCACGGGCGCCATGCGGATCAGCCGCCGCGCCGCGAAATCGCCGAAGGTCATGCCTGCAAGCAGGCGCTGCTCATAGGCTTCGGCGATCACGAAGCCGCTGAGCATGAAGAAGAAATCAACCGCGAGATAGCCGTTGGGCAGCAGTGCCGGGCCGCCGCCGCGGGTGCCGATGTGGAACACCAGCACGCCCACGGCCGCGACTCCCCGCAATTCATCCAGCAGTCGATATTGATCGTGGCGCGCCATCAGCCCGGGACTCCTTCCGGTGCAGGAAGGCCCCGAGCAACGCAAAGAGTCCACGCAGGGTTCCTCCAGAACGGAAGCAATTCCCGCCCCGGGATGCTGCCTGAGTCCGAGCCCCGCGATTTTGCAGCGGCTGGACGGGCGGCGGTGCTTAGCCTTTGGCCGCCTTGATCAGCGCACTGTCGATTGCCTTGGCGGCCTTGTAAGCCTCGCGCTTCTGGATACGCTCGATATATGCGGCGAAAGCCGGGCGCGGCGGGATCGAGCCGAAATTGAGGCCCCAATCGACCTGACTGCCAAGATAGACATCGGCCATGGTGAAGCGCGCACCGCAGACCCAGTCGCGCCCTTCGAGCCAGCCTTCGAGCGCATCGAGTGTCCGCTCATAGCTGCCGAAGCCGGCCATGCCCTGTCGGCCTTCGGGCACTTCCCAGCCCATCGCGCGGCTGACGACCGCCTGTTCGAGCGGCCCGGCCGCGAAGAACAGCCAGCGGTAGTAATCAGCCTTTTCAGCATCGTGCGGCAGCAGCCCCGCCTCCGGGTGGAGATCGGCAAGATAAGCGCAGATGCCGGCGCATTCGGTGATCACCCTGTCACCCTCTGGCGCATGGTGGATCAGCGTGGGCACCTTGTTCATCGGATTGGCGGCGATGAGTTCTGGCGGACGGTTGGTCCATTCGACCAGCACATGCGCATAGTCGGCCCCCGCCTCGTGCAGCGCCCAGCGAGCGATCTGCCCGCGCGACATAGGGACGGTGAAGAAAGTGTAGTCCGCCATGATCAGGCTCCTTTGGGGCCAACGAGGCCAAACACCGCGCCTTGCGGATCGCGCGCGATAACGTTGTATTCACCGCCGGGCACTTCGTGGGGTCCGACCATGATGATGCCGCCGCCAGCGGTAACGGCCGCGGCTGCTACCGTGATCTCGGGCACGCCGAAATAAAGCGTCCAGAGCGGCGGCTGGTCCGCGTGCTGCCGCTGCATGATCGCGCCGAGCGTGAGGTCGCCCTGATTGATGAAGCAATAGTCGCCCATCGACCCCATTGGCATCGACGTGTTGAACGCGAAACCGAAGTGCTTGGCATAGAACGCCTTGGCCCCGGCAAAATCGGGGCTGGCGAGTTCATTCCAGCGGACATGCTGCGGCTTTGCGCGCGCGAAAACATCGCTGCCGGCATCGGGCCGGTCTGCGGGCGGGTTCGGCTTCATCAGGTAGAACGGCGTGCCGAAGGGATCTGTCAGCATAGCGAAACTGCCCTCGGCAATATCCATGCGCGGGCCAAGCGCGCGGCCGCCATCAGCCAGGATCGCTGCGACCGAAGCAGCGATATCGGTGGTGTGAAGATAGGGCACCCAGGCCGGAAACGCGCCCACCGCCTGCATCGCCGCTGTCAGCTGCAGCACGCCGCCCTGCCCGCCGCCATCGCTACGGGTTATATGGCGGTAATCGACCGGCGAGGCCGGATCGTCGGGTGAGAACGACCAGCCGACGACGCTGCCGTAGAAGGCCGCCGCTGCGTCGGCGTTGCCGGTCATCAGTTCGTACCAGATGAAGCTGCACGGGACTTTGGCCATGGGCTTGCTCCCCTCGCTCACACTCAGGCTGCGGCGAGATCCGGCAGAATTTTGCGCATCAGTGCCGTCTCGCGCTCCGCCACGGCCTGCCATGAAGGCCGCGCGGTGACGCGGGCGTGCCACGCCGCCATCTTCGGATAAGCCGCCGCATTGGGACCATACCCGACATAGCGCAGCGTGCAGAGCATCGAGGCGACGGTGATATCGGCGACGGAAAACGCATCCCCCACGAGCCAGCCATCGGCCGGAGTCACGCTTTCGAGATAGGCCATAATGCCCGGCAGTTCTGCCTCACCCTCCAGCGCCAGCGCCTCGTCGCCGGGCTTGCCGAGCAGTCTGGGGCCGACCACCCGGTTGAACAGGATCTTGAGGCCCGAGGCGGCGAAGATCGTATCGCCGAACTCATCGAACCAGATCGCCTGCCCGCGCGCCTGAGCTTCCGCCGGGATCAGCGCGGGCTCGGGATATTTCGCCTCGATATAATGGACGATAGCGGACGAATCGGCGAGCGTGAAGCCGTCGTCATTGATCGCGGGAATCTTCGCAAAGGGGCTGACCGAGAGAAATTCTGCATCGGTGCTGCCCGGCCCGCCGCGCGCGGGGGTGTAGTCCACGCCCTTCTCCCCCAGCACTACCGCGACTTTGCGCACGAACGGCGACAACAGCCCCCCATACAATTTCATAGCTTCCAGCTCCTGACCCGAGTCTGCACGCAAAGCTTATTGCAGCCTTTCGCAGGCCCGTATAGGCGATGGGGTGATGACCGATATTCCCAACCAGCAGGCCGATACCCGCGCCACCACCGTCCTTGCCGCTCCCGATACCACGCTCAGCGTGGGAGAGACCTTTGGCATCCCCATCGACATGACCGTTCCGGCCTTCTCGGTGGCCGACGAACGCGTGCCGGATATCGATCCGAACTACGTGTTCGATCCGGACACCACTTTGGCCATTCTCGCGGGCTTTGCGCACAACCGCCGCGTGATGGTGCAGGGCTATCACGGCACCGGCAAGTCGACGCATATCGAGCAAGTCGCCGCGCGCCTCAAATGGCCCTGCATCCGCATCAACCTCGATGCGCACATCAGCCGCATCGCCCTCCTCGGCCGCGACGCCATCGTACGGCGCGACGGGCTGCAGGTCACCGAATTCCGCGAAGGCTTGCTGCCCTGGGCGCTGCAGACGCCGACTGCGCTGGTGTTCGACGAATACGACGCG
>CAIKKO010000598.1 GCA_903828025.1 uncultured Sphingomonadales bacterium | reverse complement strand
GCCTGCGCCGCGCGGCCGAGCGGCTCACCGCTTCGCCGGGTGCCAGCATCACCGAGATCGCGTTTGAGTTGGGCTTCAATGACAGCGCCTATTTCGCACGGTGCTTTCGCCAGCAATTCGGCGTTCCGCCGCGCGACTGGAGACGGCAGTAGCAGCCTTGCGTTTCTGTCCTGATCGGTTGCGCCCCAGTGCAAGCCGGTTTGGGAGGATCACGCTAAACACACGTATCGCGCGCCGGACCGTCAGCGGACAGTTTCGGCGAAGACGTTGAAAAAGGGAGATTTTTTCATGAGAATCGCATCGGTATCGCTTGCCGTTCTGGCGGCCGCATTGGCCACGCCGGCTCTGGCCCAGACCGCACCCCAGGCTGACGCCCAGGCCGAGGCAGCCCCTTCGGGCGGCATCGCGGAAATCGTCGTCACCGCGCAGAAGCGCGCCCAGAACGTGCAGGACGTGCCGATCGCCATTTCGGCCTTCACCTCGACCGCGCTGCAGGAGCGCGCTGTTTCGAGCGTCGCGGCGCTTTCGAACATCTCGCCCAACGTTACGCTCGATGCAGGCACGCCGTTCTCAGGTTCGAGCCAGGTGCTTTCCGCCTATATCCGCGGCATCGGCGCGAACGACTTCGCGTTCAACATTGATCCGGGCGTGGGCATCTATCTCGACGGTGTCTACCTCGCCCGCTCGGTCGGTGCGAACCAGGATCTTCCGGATGTCGAGCGTGTCGAAGTGCTCAAGGGTCCGCAGGGCACGCTGTTTGGCCGCAACACCATCGGCGGCGCGATCTCGATCGTCACGCACGATCCGGGCAAGGAATTCCGCTTCGTCGGCAGCGCGATGACCGGCAGCTACGGCCTGTTCACCGCCAAGGGCACGGTCGATGTGCCGCTGACGGACAGCCTGTCCTCGTCGTTCAGCTTCTCGACCATCCGCCGCGGCGGCTACCTGCACCGCATCGCCTATCCCGGTGCTTCGGGCTACGCTTCGGATCCGATCACCTCGCTCAAGGCGGCCGGTTATGGCAACATCGGCCTCGGCACCGAGGGCGGTGACAACACGTATAACCTGCGCGGCAAGTTGCGCTTCAACGACGGAGGTGCCTTCCGCGCCACTCTGACCGGCGACTACAGCAACACCGACACGTCGCAGATCGCCAACAAGGTCATCACCACGTTCCCGGCGGTGTTTGCCGGTACTTACAACTGCGCCATTGCGGGTAATCCGCAAGTCACCGTTGGCGGCGTGACGGGTGCGTGCGACAGCTTCATCGGCGGCCCGCCGTCCATCGCGTTCCTTGGCCGTCGCGGTGGTCTGAACTCGGTGGTGGATCTGCCGTCGATCTTCGGGGTCAACGCCGATGCCAATCCTGACAACAACCGGCTGCCCTATGACAACCGCTTCGTCACCAACAACATCGACACGTCCTATGCCAACGGCAACAACTTCTCGCGCCTGAAGCAGGGCGGCGGGGCGCTGACGATGGATTACGACATCTCGGACAGCATCTCGATCAAGTCGATCACGGCTTATCGCGAGCTGCACTGGGCTGTCGGCATGGATCTTGACAACTCGCCGCTCAACTTCCTCCACACCAGCTTCACCATGAACCAGAAGCAGTTCAGCCAGGAGCTTCAGCTCACCGGCCATGCCATGGACAAGAAGCTGAACTACGTCCTCGGTGCGTACTACTTCAAGGAATCGGGCGATCTGCACGATTACGTGACCTTCGCGGAGGGCCTGCTGCAGGTTGACGGACCGAATAACCTCGCCACCAAAAACTATGCGTTCT
>CAIKKO010000597.1 GCA_903828025.1 uncultured Sphingomonadales bacterium | reverse complement strand
GGGAGATACTTCTCGCGCTGCGCTTCGCTGCCATAGCGCAGCAGCAGCGGGCCGGTCTGCCGGTCGGCGATCCAGTGCAGCCCGGCCGGTGCGCCTGCCGCGAGCAGTTCCTCCAGCACGACATAGCGTTCGAGCAGGGTGCGCTCGTGCCCGCCATATTGCTTGGGCCAGGTCATGCCGAGCAGCCCCGCAGCGCCGAGCGCTTTGGAGAACTCCGCATCGAAGCTGAACCAGCAATTGGCGCGCAGCTCTATCGGCCAAGCGGCTTCATGCTGCGCAACAAGGTCGCGGACCTGCTGGCGAAGGGCGGGAATATCGCCCTCAGGGCGAAACGGATGGAGCGGGAATATTTGCATCGCACGCATCCCTATGGCAGCGCCGCAGCCATCGCAATCGCAAGATTGCTAGTGCATCGGCCCAACAGGGCAAACGGGAGAGCTGCTGTCATGACCCCATTTCTCAGCGTCGAGCGCCGTGGGCGCGTCGCCATTCTCACCATGGACCGCGCCGAATCGATGAACGCCATCGGCACGCTCGAAGATTGCGATTGCATCGTCGATACGTTCTTTGCACTCGGCAATGATCGCTCGGTCAGCGCCATCGTGCTGACGGGCGCAGGCCGCGCGTTCTGCACCGGCGGCAATATCAAGGGCATCCGGGATCGGCAGGGCATCGGCCCGCTCGACCAGCCCGATTCGACCGCCACGAACTACCGCCGCGGCGTGCAGCGCGCGACTCGCGCGATGCTCGATTGCGACGTGCCGATGATCGCCGCGATCAACGGCCACGCCATCGGCCTCGGGCTCGATCTGGCGTGCGTGTGCGATCTGCGCGTGGCGGCAGACAGTGCCAAGATGGCCGCGAGCTTCATCAAGGTCGGCATCATCCCGGGCGATGGCGGCGCGTGGACGCTGCAGAAGCTCGTCGGCTATTCGAAGGCCGCCGAACTGTTCCTGACCGGCCGCACGTTCGATGCCGCTTATGCGCAGAGCATCGGCCTTGTTGGCGATGTCGTCCCCGCCGATCAGCTGCTGGACAAGGCCATCGCGCTCGCCGAGGAAATCGCCGCCAACAGCCCCCGCGCGCTCCGCCTCACCAAGCGCCTGCTGCGCGAAGCCCAGCACGGCCGCGCGGGCGACGTGCTCGAACTTTCCGCCGCGTTCCAGGCGATCATCCACGAAACGGCAGACCACAAGGAAGCCGTCAACGCCCTGCTGGAAAAGCGCGCGCCGGTGTTTACGGGGGACTGACATGTCGTCGGGCGAGGCCGCCTTCATCGCCGCGCTGCAGGCCCTTGCCCTGCCCGGCGCGGCGCGCGGGCTTGCGGATGATTGCGCGGTGCTGGGGGTTGGCGGCGAAAACCTCGTCCTCACGCATGACATGATGGTCGAAGGCGTCCACTGGCTGGCAGGACAAGACCCGGCAGACGTTGCGTGGAAGCTCCTCGCGACCAACCTGTCAGACCTCGCGGCCAAGGGCGCGGAGCCCATCGGCGTCCTGCTCGGCTACACCCTCGGCGCGGATGACGCGCGCTTTGCGGAAGGGCTGGGCGAGGCGCTCGCGCACTTTGGCGTGCCGCTGCTGGGCGGCGACACGGTACGCGGGACTGGCGGGCGCAGCCCCGGCGCGCAAACGCTTGGCCTCACCGCGCTGGGCCGCGCCACGTGCCGCCCCGTGCCCAGCCGCAGCGGCGCTTGCCCCGGCGATGGCGTGTGGATCACCGGCCCGGTCGGCGCGGCCATGCTCGGCTTCGAAGCGCTGCAATCGGGCAGCACCGCCGATAGCACCGCCTATCGCCGCCCCGTCCCCCGCCTCGCCGAAGGGCGCGCGCTCGCCCCCTTGGTCACCGCGATGATGGACATCTCGGACGGCCTGCTGCTCGATGCCCGGCGCATGGCCGAAGCCAGCGGCGTGACCCTTGCGCTCGATCCCGCGCCGATCCCCCTGCCCGCAGGCCTGCCGCCCGAACGCACCCGCGATGCCATCACCTGGGGCGATGACTACGAACTGCTGTTCACGCTCCCCCCCGGCACCGAACCGCCCTGCCTCGCCACGCGCATCGGCACGGTCCTCATCCGGGGCGAGCACCCCCTCCTCCTCGACCAAGCCGCACCCGAAGGCCCCCTCGGCTACGAACATGGCTGATTTTTGATCCGAAACAGGTGTTTCGGATGAAGCGGCACCAGCCCTCTCCCCCGCCCGAACACCCACGAGGGTACCCTGAATGGGTGGCCGGGCTCCTCAGCGAAAAGGTCCCCCGGACCTTTTCGTGGTCTTCGTCGCGGGAGTGGGCCGGTGCCGCCTCGCAAAAATGCATGCAAAAGGCTTGCGGCAGGCAAATTATGCATTAGCGTCCGCCCCCGACCCGCACACGACGGGGACCGGCCGCAGCTCGTTCCGCAATTGGCCGGTTAAAAAAGGGGGTGTCCAAAGTGAGCTTAACCGTAACCGCAATCGCTCTGGCGTTGCTGGCCATTGTCTATGGCTTTGTAACCAGCCGGCAGGTGCTCGGCGCACCGGCTGGCAATGCCAAGATGCAGGAAATCGCCGCCGCCATCCAGGAAGGCGCGCAAGCCTATCTGAAGCGCCAGTACATGACGATCGCCATCGTCGGCGTGGTCATGGCCGTGATCGTCGCCGTCGCGCTCGGGCCGATCTCGGCCGCCGGGTTCGTCATCGGCGCAGTGCTTTCGGGCGTCGCCGGGTTCATCGGCATGAACATCTCGGTCAAGGCCAACGTGCGCACCGCTGCCGCTGCGCAGAATGGTCTGCAGGCCGGCCTAACGCTCGCGTTCCGTGCGGGCGCGATCACCGGCATGCTCGTGGCGGGCCTCGCGCTCCTCGCGATTGCGTGCTTCTTCTGGTACCTCACCGGTCCCGCGGGCTACACCGTCGGCCATGGTGACCGCACCGTGGTGCAAGCGCTCACCGCGCTCGCCTTCGGCGCTTCGCTCATCTCGATCTTCGCGCGCCTCGGCGGCGGCATCTTCACCAAGGCCGCAGACGTCGGCGCCGATCTCGTCGGCAAAGTCGAAGCCGGGATCCCGGAGGACGACCCACGCAACCCCGCCGTGATCGCGGACAACGTGGGTGACAACGTCGGCGATTGCGCCGGTATGGCCGCCGACTTGTTCGAGACCTATGTCGTCACCGTCGGCGCCACCATGGTGCTGACCGCGCTGCTGCTCAAGAACGCCAGCAACTTGCTCGATCTGATGGCCATGCCGCTGCTGATCGGCGGCGTCTGCATCGTCACCTCGATCATCGGCACCTATTTCGTCAAACTCGGTGCCTCCAACAACATCATGGGCGCTCTCTACAAGGGCCTCATCGTCACCGGCGTGCTCTCCATCGTCGCTGTGGCGGGGGTGATAAGCTGGCTCACCGGCTTCTCCGCTCCGTTGCCGCTGATCGCCGGTGGGTCGACCACCGGCTCGGCGTTGTTCGTCTGTGCGCTCACCGGCCTTGCCGTCACCGGGTTCATCGTGGTGATCACCGAATACTACACCTCCACCGCCTACCGCCCGGTGCGCAGCATCGCGCAAAGCTCGACCACAGGTCACGGCACCAACGTGATCCAGGGTCTGGCGATGTCGATGGAGGCCACCGCACTGCCCGTGCTGGTGATCTGCGTCGGCATCATCGTCGCCTTCCTGACCGCCGGCCTGTTCGGCATCGCGGTGGCGGCGACCACCATGTTGGCGTTGGCCGGCATGATCGTCGCGCTCGACGCCTATGGCCCGGTCACCGACAATGCCGGTGGCATTGCCGAGATGGCCGATCTGCCGAAAGAGGTCCGTGTCACCACGGACGCGCTGGACGCGGTCGGCAACACCACCAAGGCGGTCACCAAGGGGTATGCGATCGGTTCGGCAGGTCTCGCGTCCCTGGTGCTGTTCGCGGCCTACACCCAAGACCTGAAGTTCTACTTCCCGAAGCTGGACGTGCAGTTCTCGCTGCAGGATCCGTTCGTGGTCGTCGGCCTCTTCATCGGTGGCCTGCTGCCTTATCTGTTCGGCGCGATGGGCATGATCGCGGTTGGCCGTGCGGCGGGCTCCGTCGTGGTTGAAGTCCGTCGTCAGTTCGCCGCCATGCCGGGCATCATGCTCGGCACCCAGAAGCCGGAATACGGCACGGCGGTGGACATGCTGACCAAGGCTGCGATCAAAGAGATGATCATCCCCTCGCTGCTGCCGGTGCTCGCACCGATTTTGCTGTGGGTGGTGGTTGACGCGGTGGCTGGCAAGACGGCGGCGTTCTCCTCGTTGGGCGCGATGTTGCTCGGCGTGATCGTCACCGGCCTGTTCGTCGCCATCTCGATGACCTCAGGTGGTGGTGCGTGGGACAACGCGAAGAAATACATCGAGGAAGGCCATCACGGCGGCAAAGGCTCCGAAGCCCACAAGGCGGCGGTGACCGGCGACACTGTGGGTGACCCGTATAAGGACACGGCTGGTCCTGCGGTGAACCCGATGATCAAGATCACCAACATCGTGGCTCTGCTGCTGCTGGCGATTCTGGCGGGCTGGCTGAAGTAATCCATCTCCTC
>CAIKKO010000596.1 GCA_903828025.1 uncultured Sphingomonadales bacterium | reverse complement strand
GATCGCCTGGATATTGATCCCGCGCTCGGCCAGCGCCTTGAACATCGTCGCCGCGACACCGGCGTGGCTGCGCATGCCGACGCCCACGACCGAGACTTTGGCGACCTTGCTGTCGGCGATCATGCGGTAGTAGCCGATCGCGTCCTTGCGCGCTTCGAGCAGCGCCTGCGTCCGCGCCAAGTCGGCTTGCGGGCAAGTGAACGTCACGTCGGTCTCGCCTTTGTCCTTGGCGATGTTCTGGATGATCATGTCGACGTTGATGTTCGCTTCGGCGAGCGGCCCGAAGATCGTCGCGACCGCGCCGGGGCGGTCGGCCACGCGGGTCAGCGTCACTTTGGCCTCGTTCTTGTCGGCGGCAATGCCGGTGATCAGCTGGCGTTCCATGTCCTGTCCTTCTTGCCCATTGGCCAAAATCTTTGCCAGTTCCTCGTCCGAGACGATCATCGTGCCGGGGATGCTGTCGGCCGGCGGCGCGTCGTCGCCGATGAACGAGGAGAGCACTTGCACGCGCACGCCCTCTTTCATCGCAAGGCTGACCGAGCGGGTCTGCAGCACTTTCGAGCCGACCGAGGCCAGTTCGAGCATTTCCTCGTACGTCACGTTCTTGAGCTTGCGCGCCTTGGCCACGATGCGCGGGTCGGTGGTATAGACCCCGTCGACATCGGTGTAGATATCGCAGCGATCCGCGCCGACCGCCGCTGCCACCGCGACCGCCGAGGTATCCGAACCGCCGCGCCCCAGCGTGGTCACGCGGCCATCGGGATCGAGCCCCTGAAAGCCCGGAATCACCGCGATCTCGCCCGCCGCCATCGAGGCGAGCAGCGCGTCCGAATCAATCGTCTCGATCCGCGCGGCGGCATGGGCATCGTCGGTGCGCACCGGCAGCTGCCAGCCAAGCCACGAGCGCGCCTTGCAGCCCAGCGCCTGCAGATGCATCGCCAGCAGGCCCGAGGTGATCTGCTCGCCCGCCGCCACGACCACGTCGTATTCCGCCGGATCATAGAGCGCATTGGCCTCGCGGCAGAAGGTGACCAGCCGGTCGGTCTCGCCCGCCATGGCCGAAACCACCACCGCCACTTCATGCCCCGCCGCCTGCTGGCGCTGCACGATCCGCGCCACGCGGCGGATGCGCTCGGTTCCGGCCATCGACGTGCCGCCGAATTTCATCACGATGCGGGCCACGCCGTTTCCCCTCCCTGCACCATAGGCGCACCAGTTCCGAAAAAGGTTTCCCCTGCGGCCCCTCGACCACACGGACGCGGCGCTTTAGAGTCGCCCCATGAGCAATGCAACATCTGCAACATCTGCCGCGACCATCCGGCCCGAGGAAGCGGCCCATTTCGGCAAGCTGGCCGCCGAATGGTGGGACCCCAACGGCAGCTCCGCCATGCTCCACAAGCTCAACCCGGTGCGGCTGGGCTTCCTGCGCGCGGCCATTGATTCGCACTTTGCGGCTGATCCGAAAAGCCTGAAGCCGCTGGCGGGCCGCCGCGCACTCGATGTCGGCTGCGGGGCAGGGCTGCTGGCGGAACCGCTGGCGCGGCTGGGCGCTGCCGTCACCGCCGTCGATGCCGCGCCGGAAAACATCGCGGCGGCAAAGGCGCATGCCGAAGCCGGGGGCCTGCTGCGTTCTCCCCTCCCCTTCAGGGGAGGGGCCGGGGGTGGGGGCTCTCCGGCAGGCGCGGCGGTGGCGGAGAACCCCCACCCCAACCCCTCCCCTGAAGGGGAGGGGCAAGGCGGT
>CAIKKO010000595.1 GCA_903828025.1 uncultured Sphingomonadales bacterium | reverse complement strand
GCCGCCTTGGGAGAGAACACATGACAACCACCGGGGCAATTACCGGACCGATCGAGGACCAGCTCGCCATCCGCGCGCTGCATGAATGCTATGCCGATGCCGTGTTCCGGCGCGATGCGGCGGACTGGGGCGCGCTGTGGGCCGACGACGCCTCGTGGGATCTCATGGGCACGCCGGTTGAAGGCAAGCCGGCGATTGTCGGCTTGTGGACCGGCGCGATGTCCAGCTTCGCGTTTGTCGCGTTCTTCTCGCAAGTCGGCGCGATCGAGATCACCGGCGATACCGCCACCGGCCGCCTCTACACCAGCGAAGTGCTCGAAGACCTCGAAGGCAACTTGCGGCGCACCGTGGGCCGCTACGAGGACCATTATGTCCGCAAGGACGGAACCTGGCTCTACCAGAGCCGCAGCTTTGTCGTGTTGAAAGGGTAAGAGCATGATCGTGGTCGTTGCGGGGGAAATTGATTTTGCGCCGGAAGTCCGGGATGCAGTGCTGGCCGATGCCAAGCCGCTGATTGACATGGCGCTGGCGGAGAAGGGCTGCCGCCACTACGCGTGGAGCCTCGATCCGCACCATCCCGGCCGCATCCATGTGTTCGAGGAATGGGAAACCGCCGAGGATCTGGCCGTGCACTTGCTCGCCGAATCCTATTTCAAGATGGGCGCGCACCTTGCCGGGTTCACCATTCTGGGGGCCGCCACGCGCAAGTATCGCTGCGATCTGTCCGAACCGGTCTATGGGCCCGACGGCGTCGCCACAGCAACTTTCCTGACGGCGGAGGACTGAACGCCATGACCAATCTTTCGGGCAAAGTGGCCGTGGTGATCGGCGCGGCAGGGGCGGGCAACATGGGCCAGCACATCGCCCGCGCGCTGTCTGATGCCGGGGCCAAAGTGGTTGTTTCGGGCCGCCGCGCGGACGAGCTCAAGAAGTTCGCCGGGGCGATCGCGGGCGATTGGGCGCTGTGCGATATCTCGAAGAAGGCCGATGTCGAGGCGCTGGCGACCACGGTGGTCGAGCGCCACGGCAAAGTCGATATCGCGATCAACGCGACCGGCTGGGGCCTGCTCAAGTCGCTCCACGATATCACCGAGGATGAGCTGGAGCAGATCATCGCGCTGCAGTTCAAGGGCGTGCACTATTTCCTTAGCGCCTTCGTCCGTGCGATGCCGCATGGCGGCTCGCTGGTGCAGATCTCGTCGGCCACCACGCAATGCGTGATCGACGACCATGCCGCCTATATCGGCACCAAGGCGGCGTCAGAGGCGCTGATCCGCTGCGTGGCGAACCAGTATGGCCCGCAAGGCATCCGCGCCAATGTGCTCTCGCCCGGCTTCACCGAAAGCCCGATGACCGAGGCTTCGTTTGCGGTGCCGGGCCTCGTCGATGCGTTCATCAAGGAATATCCGCTCGGCCGCGTCGGCACCTCGGAAGATATCGCCAAGGCCGCGCTCTGGGTGGTTAGCGATGATTGCTTCATGTCGGGCCAGAACCTGCAGATCAACGGCGGGTTGACCTTGCGCCGCAACCCGCGCCCGGCGGAAATGAGCGCCTCGATCGGCGCGGCGATGGCTGCATTGGCGGCGGACGCGGGGAACTGAGGTGCCGCTCTCTCCCCTTCAGGGGAGAGATACGCAGGCTTGGCGCGTAGCGCCTAGCCGGAGTTGAGAGGGGGCCGCGCGTGCATTCCCCACTCCCAACCCTCTCCCCTGAAGGGGAGAGGGCTTTACCCCGCCTGCACCAGCGCCTTGATCATCGCGCGCAGCTGGTCCTTGCGGATCTTGCCCGAGGCGGTGCGCGGCAGAGCGTCCACCCACTCGATCCGTTCGGGGCACTTCTGCTTGGCAAGGCCCGCCGTGCTGACGAACGCGGAGAGTTCGGCCATGGCTGGCCGCGCCTCGCCCATGGGGATGATATAGGCGCAAATGCCTTCGCCAAGGCGCGGGTGCGGCATCGCGACCACGGCGGCTTCCTTGATCGCCGGATGTGTGTGGAGCACGTCCTCGATCTCCTTGGCGCTGATATTCTCCCCGCCGCGAATGATCAGATCCTTCTTGCGCCCGGTGATGACCAGCGCGCCCGAGGGGGTGATCCGGCCGATATCGCCGGTGCGGAAAAAGCCATCGTCCGTCAGCGATTCGCGGGTCTGCGCTTCATCGGCATAGCCCAGGAACATCGCCGGGCCGCGCACGAGGATTTCACCGTCGGTGCCGTGGGGCACTTCGTTGCCGTCATCGTCCACCAGCCGCAGCTCGTAATCGAGCGCCCGGCCATCGGTTTCGGCGGCCAGTTCAAGGCTTTCTTCGGGCAGCACGCCCGGCGTCGCCAGCGGCACTTCGGAGCTGCCGTAGACCCGGTAGGCGCATGGGTGCGCGAGGCGCTTGTTGGCGGTGTAGACCAGCTCTGACGGGATGGCAGCGCCGCCGCAGGCAAAGCGGCGGAACGTGGGGAGCTTGGAGCCGGCCGCCTCCGCCGCGTCGCACAGTTCCTGCAGAAACGGCGTGGCCGCGACGGTGGAAGTCACGCCGTAGCGATCAATCAGCGCGACCGCTTCGGCGGCCTTCCACACTTCCATCAGCACGACCTGGCTGCCAGAGGCGAAGGGCTTTTCCAGCCCGCCGGAAAAGCCGCTGATGTGCGTGACGGGTGAGGGCATCAGCGTCACGTCGTTCGGCACGCCGCTGTACTGGCGGCCAAATTGCGCCACCCGGTCCAGCGTGTTGTGCGAATGCAGCACACCCTTGGGACGCCCGGTGGTGCCCGAGGTATAGAGGATGAGCTTGAGCGCGTTGGGATCGACAGCGTCCAGCGGAGTGGTGAGCCCGCGCCCATGCTCCACCAGCGCGGCGAAATCGGGTGTGCGTTCGGCGGGCCGCACATAGATGACATGGCGCAGTTCGGGCAGGTGCGCGCGCACGCGGTCCACCATTCCGGCGAAGTCGTAGTTCCGGAAGCTCTCGGCCACGAAAAACGCGCGGGCTTTGCTGTCGCCCAGCATCTGGATCACTTCGGCATCGCGGTAGATCGGCACGATCGGCGCGATCACGAAGCCGCCGAGATTGGCCGCGAGGTTGATGACCGAGGCCTCGACCCAGTTGGGCACCTGAAAGCCGATGACGTCGCCGGTCTTGAGGCCCAGATCGTGCAGCGCCCGCGCCAGCGCCTCACCGTCCGCGAGCAGGCTGGCATACGTCGGCGCGGCGGGATCGCCCAGATAGACCACCCGGTCCGGGTCGGTCTCCGCCCAGCGGCGCGCGTAATCGCCGATGGTCATGTTGGACCAGCTGCCGTCGGCGGCATAGGCGGCGAGGTGTGCAGGAATCGTGGCCATGAGGGGCTTTCTTTAGTGGGAAATCGCCTGCCGGTAGAACGGGTTGTCGCGGGCGTAGAAGTTGCAGTGGAACCCGCTTGGCACGCGGAACGGGATCAGCACGCGCGCGATGGGGCCTGCCGCGATATCCTTCGCGGCAAAGATCGCCAGTTCGCTGGTCGCGCTGTTCGCGGGGTGGACGATGGTCATGGCATAGCCGTCCGCCTCCTCGGTGCCGCCGAGGCGCGGGGCGAACACCAGTTCACCCGCCGCTGCGCCCGCGCCGAAGTGCCAGATGTCTTCCTGCCCGGTCGCGGTATCGAAGCGCAGCACCGCATCCATGCCTTCCACCCGCCCATCGCGCGAATGGAGGTTGATGTTGGCGAAGCTCTGGCGCGATTTGCGCGTCGTCAGCCGGTCGTCGGGCCGGGGGAACTGGATATCGCGGTCGTTGAGCGTTTCTTCCTTCATGGCGCTGGTGTTGCCCTTGGGGTCGATCGTCCAGCGGCGCAGGCTCTGCTGCGTATCGCCGTGCGTGCGGCGCGCGCCGGTCTCGTCCGGAAACAGCGCGGTGCCGTTGGCGGCGGCGACATCCGCGATGATCTTGCCGTCCTCTTCCCACACGTTGAGTTCGTGGAACATGTGGCGCGGCTCGTATTCGAACCACTGCACCTGCGCCGCGCTGCCCTCGCGCGGCATGATCGCCAGCTTGGTCGGGCGATTATTGACCCAGGCGGTCATCGGCCCGCCCGCAGCGAAGCGCTTCAAGTCGGTGTCGATGGGAATGAACGGGAAAATCGCCCAGTTCTCGGTCAGCAGGAAGGTGTGCATCAGGCTGAAGTGCGGCATCGGGATGATCTCGGTCTTGCGGATCGTCCCGTCGGCGCGGACAATGTCATAGCGCATTTCCGCCGCGCCCATCATGCCGTGGATGGCAGCGCCGGTGTTGAACATCTCGCCCGTCACGTAGTCAATCTTGGGATGCGCCGAGAACGAGGAGGTGACCAGCCCGCCATACTGCTGCTCGCCCAGCGTCTCGAGGCTGCGCGGATCGAGCGCGACCGGCGGCGCGCCTTCCATCAGCGCGAGCAATTGCCCGCCGTGCAGGATGATATTGGTGTTGCCGGTGTTGTAGCGCTTGCCCTGCACGCTGGGGTCGCTGGTCATCGGATTGCCGAAAATGCCGAACAGCCGCTTGCCCGCCGCCTTTTCGAGCAGGAACTTGTCGGTCTTGACCCAGCGGTTGCGCACCGCGACGCGGCCCTCGCCGATCTCGAACGCGAAGACCATGCCGTCGCCGTCGAACCAGTGATAATCGCCCTCACGCGGGGGGTAGAGCGGATCGGGCCCGTTGCGATAGAAGATGCCCGCAAGATCCTCCGGGATCGCGCCCTCGATGATCAGATCGGGCGCATCGGCCTCGAATCCCATCGGCGCATGATGGCCGCTGAGATAGGGGTGATCGAAGAACGGTTGGGCCATGATCGGGGGTCCTGTCGGGCGCGGGGCAGCGCGCGCGCAGTCTGCGGGGGATGAGCGCCGCCAGCACCTGCCAAAAAGGGGAGGACGCTGGTTGCGGCCCGGTAAAAATGCCCGGTAGCGTAAAAATGCCCGGTAGAAATGCCCGGTAAAAATGACAGTCGTCTTGGCCGCGCCGGGGTCTAGGGTCTGGGCTTTGGCGCTGCGTCGCAGTCCGGCGCGCGTCACCCGATCTAGGAGCCTGTACGTGAGCGAAAACCGCCGTTTCCTGCTGGTCCGCCGCCCCAATGGCGTGCCCGTGGCCGAAGATTTCAGCCTGGTCACCGAACCCCTGCCCGAACTGGCCGACGGCGAGTTCCTGATCCGCAACCGCTATGCCTCGCTCGATCCGGCGATGCGCGGCTGGATGGACGATGCGCCCAGCTATATGCCGCCAATCCCGCTCGGCACCCCGGTGCGCGCTTCCACCGTGGGCGAAGTGGTGGCGAGCAAGGCGGACGGCTTCCCGGTCGGCCAGTGGGTCGGCGGGCTCAACGCGATTGAGGAATACTCGGTCTCGCAGGCCGGGGGCTTCAGCGCGCCGATTGATCCCGGCATCGTGCCTTCGCCCACCAACTTCCTGTCGGTGCTCGGCGCCGTCGGGATGACCGCCTATTTCGGCTATCTCGAAGTGTGCAAGCCCGAACCCGGCGATGTCGTGCTGGTAACGGGCGCGGCGGGCGCAGTGGGCTCGCTGGTCGGCCAGATCGCCAAGCTCAAGGGCGCGAGCAAAGTCATCGGCATTGCCGGCGGCCCGGAGAAGTGCGCGCGGCTGATCGAACGCTACGGCTTCGATGTCGCCATCGACTATCGCGGCAAGAGCGTCGATCAGCTTTCCGCCGAACTCGCCGCCGCCGCGCCTGAGGGCGTGAACGTGATCTTCGAGAACGTCGGCGGCGATATCCTCGACGCGGGGCTCAACAACCTCGCGATGCGCGCGCGGATCAGGCTGTGCGGGCTCATCAGCGAATACAACAACGCGGGCGAGAAAACCGGCGCGCGCAATGTGTGGCAGCTGATCGTCAAGCGCGCCTCGATCACCGGGCTGCTGGTGGCCGACTATGTGCCGCGCTTCGGCGAGGGCATCGCCGCGATGGCGGGCTGGCTGCGTGAGGGCAAGCTGGTGTTCGACGAGCATGTCGATGACGGGATTGACAACGCGCTGCCCGCGTTCCTGCGCCTGTTCAGCGGCGCGAACGATGGCAAGATGATCCTGAAGCTGGGCTGAGCCATGGACCGGCGCACGCTCCTCGTCCTCAGCGGCGGCCATCCTTACGAGGAGGCGCCGTTCGCCGCGTTTCTGGCCGCGCTGGGTGCCGAAACCGGGGGGTGGGAGGTGACGCACCTGATCCATCCGGAGGCGGAGGAACAGGTGGCTGCGGGCGCGGCGGATGCGGCGGATGCGCTGCTGTTCTACGATATGGCAGGCTATACGTTCGCCGATGGCACGGTGACCACCAAGGCTCCATCGCAAGGCTTCAAGGCCGCGCTGGAGCGGCGCTTTGCCTCCGGGCGCGGCGCGGTGATGATGCACCATGCCATCGCGGGCTGGGCGGAATGGCCGCAGTGGAGCGCATGGCTGGGCGGGCGGTTCCTCTATCAGCCGGGCACGGTGCAGGGCCGCGCGGTGCTCGATTCGGGCTACCGCCACGATGTGGACTACACCGCGCGGCTGGTGGCGGATCATCCCGTGCTTGAAGGGGTGCCGCTCACGTTCCCGGTCAACGACGAGCTCTACCTCGGCGAAGTGTTCGAGGATGATGTGACCCCGCTGATCCGCGCCAACCATGATTTCGTTGCGGAAAATTTCTATTCCGCCGCCCATGCCGTCGCCGGGCGGATGTTCGACAACGCCGATTGGCCGCACCCGCCCGGCAGCAATCTGGTCGCGTGGGCCAAACCGGCAGGCGCGGCGCAGATCGTCTATTGCCAGTTCGGCGATGGCCCCCACACGTATGCAAACACCGCCGTCCGCCGCGTGATCGCCAATGCGCTCGATTGGACCGCGCAAGTCAGGAGCCCCGCATGAGCCCGCAGGAGATCGTCGAAGCGTTCATCGCCGCGTGGAACCGGGGCGATGCCCCCGCCGCGTTCGGCATGATGGCCGAAGGCATTGTCTGGCATAACATTCCGATGGAGCCCGCCGTCGGGCTTGCCGGGGTGCAGGCGCTGATGGGCCAGTTCCCGCCGATCGAGGGCACCGAATGGATCACCCACCACATCGCCGCCAGCGGCAACGTGGTGCTGACCGAGCGGACCGACAGGTTCCTTGTCGCGGGCCGCTGGCGCGCTATCCGCGTTTCGGGCACGTTCGAAATCAACGCCGAGGGCAAGATCGCCCACTGGCGCGACTATTTCGACATGCTCGAATTCCAGCGGGAGTTTGCCTGATGGTCACAGCGCGCGGGCGCGACCTCACGGGCCGCACGGCGGTGGTCACCGGCGCGGCTTCGGGCATGGGCGCGGCAGCCACGGCGCGGCTGATCGCCGAGGGCGTGGCGGTGCTCGCGGTCGACCGAGTGGGCGAGGGGCTCAGCGGCACGCATACGCTGCTCGCCGATCTGGCTGACCCCGAAGCCTTCGCCGCCATCGCCGGGGCAGCGGAAAGCCTGCTTGGCGGGTGCGATATCCTGATCAACAACGCCGGGGTCTGCCCGGCAGGCCCCTTCGCCGAAATGACCGACGCAGACTGGGACGGCGCGCTGGCGATCAACGTAACGGCCGCGATGAAGCTCACCCGCGCGCTGCAGCCGCTGCTGGCGCGCTCGGGCAAGGGCCGCGTGGTCAATGTCGGCTCGATCATGTCGCGCTACGGCGATGCGGGGCTGGTGGCCTACACCACATCGAAGCATGCGATTCTGGGCCTCACCCGCGCGCTGGCGATGGCGCTGGGGCCCGAAGCGATCACGGTCAATTGCGTGCAGCCCGGCGCCATCGCCACGGGCATGACCAAAGCGCTGTTCGAGGGCGATACCGGCGCGCGCGATTACTATGCGGGGCGCGCCGCACTCGGGCGGGTCGGCCAGCCCGAGGATGTCGCCGATGTCATGGTGTTCCTC
>CAIKKO010000594.1 GCA_903828025.1 uncultured Sphingomonadales bacterium | reverse complement strand
CCCACGGCGAACTCAAATCCATGCGCGCCGCCCCCGAATGGCGCGGGCGCGGCGTGGGCGAGGCGATGCTGGTGCATTTGCTGGCAGTGGCAAAGGGGCGCGGCTACGCCCGCGTGAGCCTCGAGACCGGGCGGACCGAGGCGTTTGCCCCTGCGGTGGCGCTCTACCGGAAGCATGGCTTCAAGGACTGCGCGGCCTTTGCGGATTACGTTGTGGACGAGTTCAGCCAGTGCTTGACGCTCGGACTCACGCCGTAGGACCAAACGCAAGGGGGCACTCCCGCTAGAGCCCGCGAAGTGCGCAAGCATTGTTTGCGGGTTTATTGCGCCCGATCGCCCCGATGTTAAGACATTCCACGCCGCCTGTCTCAATTGGGGAATGCAATTTTGCGCGTCCTGGCAAGATGGTTAATCGCGTTGCTTGGATCAGTCCGCATCGCTAGCCCACCGTCCATTGCAAGTGTCTGCGCGAAGGATCGACAATGGGCGTTTATGGTGGTGACTCGGGTGCCAATACGCTCACGGGCAACGGCGCGGATACGCTTTACGGCTATGGCGGTGACGATACCATCTCGGCCGGTGCCGGCGACGACGCGCTGATCGGCGGGACCGGCAACGACACGCTCACCGGCGGCGCTGGCAACGACATCTTCGTCATCGACAGCTACCGCTTCGACAAGGACGTGATCACCGATTTCACCATCGGCACAGACAAGCTCGATCTTTCGGCGCTCGGGATCGCCGATATCGCCACGATCGCGCCCTATCTCAGCCAGATCGGCAACGACGTGGTGTTCACCATCGCCATCGCGGGCGATGTCCAGTCGGTCACGCTGCAGAACGTCAAGCTGGCGGACCTCATGGCCTCGCCCGCCTCGTTCGTGTTCAACGGCCTCACCGATCAGGTCATCTGGGATGGCACCTCGGCGCGCGACGTGCTGTTCGGCGGCAAGGGGGCCGACGTACTGCACGGGTTCGACGGCAACGACGATCTCAATGGCGGGGCCGGGAACGACGTATTGGACGGAGGGGCCGGGGACGACACCTTGCGCGGTGGGGCGGGCAAAGACGTGTTCACGTTTGGCAACCGCCAGTTCGGCTCCGACACGATCAAGGATTTCGCGCTGGGCACAGACCGGATAGATTTGCGCGTCTACGGCATCGGCGACATGGCCACACTCACCCCCTATCTCAGCCAGATCGGCAACGATGTGGTGATCCAGACCGCTTTCGGCGGCGACCGCGAAGCCATCACGATTGCGAATGTCTCGATCGCGGATTTGCTGGCGCATCCGAGCGCGTTCATCTTCAACACCGCCAAAGCCCCGCTCGTCGTCAACGGCACGGCAGGCAGCGACGTGCTGTTTGGCGGCAAGGGTGCGGACGTGCTGTTCGGCGGAAGCGGCAGCGACGACCTCGATGGCGGCGCGGGCAATGACATCCTCCACGGCGGCGCGGCCAGCGACAGCCTGCGGGGCGGGGAGGGCAACGATCTGTTCGTGTTCGACGGGCGGCAGTTCGGCAACGACACGGTGGTCGATTTCACCCTCGGCAAGGATCACATCGATCTGCGCAACCTGGGTGTCAGCGACATAACCCAGCTGCAACCGTTCATGAGCGAGGTCGGCAGAGATGTGGTGATCAAGACCTTCTTCAACGGCGAGCAGGAAAGCATCACCATTCGCGGCGCCACGCTGGCCCAGCTCACCGCATCGACCGACGCTTTCGTCTTCAACACAGCGGCAGACAAGCAGGTCGTCGGCGGCACGAGCGCGGGCGATATACTGTTTGGCGGGAAAAGCGCCGATACGCTGTTCGGCTATAGCGGGTTCGACACGCTGGTCGGCGGGAAGGGCAACGATATCCTTATCGGCGGGGCCGGTGACGATACGCTGTACGGCGGGCTGGGGGCCGATCGCTTCGTGCTGGGCGTGGGCGATGGCTACGACACCATCATGGATTTCAGCCACGCCCAGCACGACCACATCGACTTGCGCAGCATTGATGCCAGCGCGGCATACGGTCACCAGAAACTCAGCCAGATGTCGGGCGACTTTACCGCCGCCGGGCAATTCAGCCTGTTCACGCACGGGGGGATCACCACGATCCTGATCAATCTCGACGACAACCTCAAGACCAACGAGATTGCCATCGACGTGCACGCCGACGGGGCGTTTTCGGTCGCCGATATCCTGCTGTAATCCGGGCCGACGCCTGCTTTGAACAGGAAAAGGCCCCGCATCGCTGCGGGGCCTTTTGCATGATCCGGTAAATGCTCAGCTCAGAGCTTGCCGGTCAGTTCCGGCACCAGCGTGAACAGATCGCCGACGAGGCCGATATCTGCGACCTGGAAGATCGGGGCGTCTTCGTCCTTGTTGATGGCGATGATGGTTTTCGAATCCTTCATGCCCGCAAGGTGCTGGATCGCGCCCGAGATGCCGACCGCGATGTAGACTTCGGGGGCGACGATCTTGCCGGTCTGGCCGACCTGGTAGTCGTTGGGCACATAGCCCGCGTCCACCGCCGCACGGCTTGCGCCGACGCCTGCACCGAGCTTGTCGGCCAGTGGAATGATCACATCCTGAAAGGTCGCTGCATCCTTCAGCGCGCGGCCGCCCGAGACGATGATCTTGGCCGAAGTCAGTTCCGGGCGCTCGCTCTTGGCGATTTCCGACCCGATAAAGGTGGAGAGACCCGAGTCCGCGCCCACGCCCACGGCGTCCACCGCCGCCGAACCGCCAGTGGCTTCCGCCTTGGCGAACGCGGTGCCGCGCACGGTCACGACCAGCTTGGCATCGCTCGATTCGACCGTGGCAATCGCGTTGCCCGCATAGATCGGACGGGTGAAGGTCTTGGGGCCTTCGACCGAGAGAATGTCGGACACCTGCATCACATCGAGCAGCGCGGCGACGCGCGGAGCCACGTTCTTGCCAGTGGTGGTGGCAGGCGCGACGAACACGTCGTAATCCGCCATCAGCCCCGCGACGAGCGGCGCGACGTTTTCGGCGAGCGCGTTGG
>CAIKKO010000593.1 GCA_903828025.1 uncultured Sphingomonadales bacterium | reverse complement strand
GCCGGAGCCGCCGAAATGGCGACGCGAGTTCATTCTGTTCTCGCCAATTGGGTTCGCTTTCCGGGAACCGATCTGGCTCTGGAGCTGCGCGCGATCGGTGCGCCGTTCGGGCCAGACATGGTGAGCCGCGCGCGCAAGCTGTTTGCCGCTGTGCTCGATTGTCCGGGCGGTGGTCTGCGGATCGAGACGATCCACGCGTTCTCGCAGTGGCTGCTTGGCGCCTTCCCGGTCGAGGCCGAACTGACGCCCGGAACGCGCGCGATGGAGGATCGTGATCGCGATCTCCTGCTGCGCGAAGTGCTGGCCGATCTGCTGTTTACCGCAGAAACAGAACGCGACGAGGCAATTTTTGCGGCGCTTGAGGATCTCAGCCTGCGCATGGGTGAGGACAAAGTGCCCGCGTTCCTGCTGCGCTGTGCCGGGGCGCATGCGCTATGGCACGGGCCGGGTGCATGGCAGCCGCCACTGCGCCCGCGCATCAACCGCGTGCTGGGTCTGGACGCCGAGGAAGATGGGTCGGGCCTTGCCGATCTGGTTCGTGATGACACGTTCGATGTGCGCTCGGTGCGGCGCTGCATGGAAGGCAACATCCGCTGGGGCGCGCGCAAAGGGCTCGATGCGGCCTCGGTGATGCAGGATTGGCTTGAGGCAAGCCCTGCCGCGCGGATCGCCGGGCTTGACGGGTTCGCTGACCAGTTCCTGACCAAGTCCGGAACCGCTAGATCGCCGCGCTATATTGACAAGCACGAACCCGACTATGCCGAGTATCAGGCGCGGGTGATCGAAGACCTTGCCCGCGTTTCCGATCGCCGCGCGTTGATTGCGTTGGCCGCGCGGCTTGATCCCGCGCTCACGCTGGGCCGCAAGTTTGCGCTGGCGTGGGATGCGGCCAAAGCGCGCGAGGGCTTCATTGATTTCGACGACCAGATCCGCGCGGCGGCGGACTTGCTCACCCGCGCCGATGCCGCCGAGTGGATCCGCTACAAGCTCGACCGCCGGTTCGACCATATCCTTGTCGACGAGGCGCAGGATACCAACCAGGCGCAGTGGCGCATCGTGCTGGATGGGCTGGTCGCCGATTTCTTCAGCGGGGAGGGCCAGAAAAGTCGAGATCAGCGCGCGGACGTGCTGCGCACCCTGTTCGTCGTGGGTGACTACAAGCAGGCAATTTTCGGCTTTCAGGGCACGAGCCCCGAGAATTTTGCGCAGGCGCGGGACCGGGTGAAACGGCAACTCGCTGATCTGGCCGAAGTCACCGACGATCCGGCGCGGGCGCTGCTGCCGCTGGGGCTGGGCCACTCCTATCGCACCGCCGCGTCGGTGCTCGCCTTTGTCGACCGCGCGATTGCCGCGATTGGCGCGGAGCGCTTCGGCTTGCCCTATGCGCCCGAAGCGCATCAGGGCGACGAGACGCGGCCGGGGCTGGTCGTACAATGGCGGCCGGTTGGCGGCGCGGCTGATGAGGAGGATGACGGCGAGGCCGAGGCTGCTGGGGAGGAGGGCGCGGAAACCTGGCTTTCGCGGCCCGACCGGGTGATGGCGGATCAGATCGCGCAGCAAGTGCGCCAGTGGCTCGATCAGGGCTTCCCGCTCCACAAGCACGGCCCGCGCCGCGCCGGCCCGGGTGACATCATGGTGCTGGTGCGCAAGCGCAAGGCGCTCGCCGGGCTGATCGTGGCGCGGCTCCATGCGCAAGGCGTGCCGGTGGCCGGGGTGGACCGGTTGCGGCTCGGCGCACCGCTCGCGGTCAAGGATCTGGTCGCGGCCTTGCGGTTTGGCGCGCAGCCGCTCGATGATCTCAATCTGGCCGCGCTACTGGTCTCGCCGCTGATCGGCTGGTCGCAGGAGATGTTGCTCGAGCACGGCTACCGCGACAAGGACGTGCGGCTGTGGGATCACTTGCGCCGCACCGAAGGCCCCGCGACGTTTGCGGCGATGGAGCGCCTGCGCAGCCTGCTCGCCAAGGCCGACTACGGCACCCCGGCGGCGCTGCTGCACTGGCTGCTGGTCGGCCCGTGGCAGGCGCGGCGCGCGCTGGTTGCGCGGCTGGGGCGCGAGGCGAACGACCCGATCGACGAGCTGCTCAATGCCGCGATGGCCTATGCCGCCGGGCAGACCCCGAGCCTGGTCGGTTTTCTCCAGTGGTTCGATGCGGGCGACGGCGACCTGAAGCGCGAGGCCGGCCAGAAAGCCGATCTCGTGCGCGTGATGACCGTGCATGGTTCGAAGGGGCTTGAGGCTCCGATCGTGATTCTGGCGGATGCGGCGGGTGATCCCCGGGAATCGCGGGATAGCGATCTCGATCTCGAGGACGTTGTGCTTGAGGATCGCCGCAAGGTGCCGCTCCCGCCGTTGCGCAAGGCTGAACGGGCGGGGCCGGTGCGGGAAGCGGCCGAACGCGCGGCAGAGGCGGCGGCGCAAGAGCACTGGCGGCTGCTGTATGTCGCGATGACCCGCGCGGAGGAGGCGCTGTTTATCGGCGGCGCGCTGGGCAGTCGCCACAAAGTGCCGCCTGAGGACAGCTGGTATGCGCAGCTTTCGCCGCTGTTCGGCGATGAAGAGACAGGTTGGCGCGCGGACCCGATCTGGGGCGCGGTGCGGCAGCTGGGCGGGCTGGGGCCGGTCGCGCCCGCAAAGGCAGGGGAGCAGGTAGAGCACAGGGATGTGACCCTGCCCGACTGGCTCTCCGCACCGCTGCCCGCCGAACCACGCCCGCCGCGCCCGCTCGCGCCCTCGAGGCTGGGCGAGGCGGACGACAGCGCCGATCCGCCCTCGCGCCCCGGTCCGGCCGCGCGCATGGCGGCGCGGCGCGGCACGCTGATGCACAAGCTGATCGAGCGGCTGCCGGAGCTGGAACCTGATGCCCGCGCCGATGCAGCGTCGGTTTGGCTGGCGCGGACGGCTGCGGATTTCGCCCCCGCCGAGCGCGCCGCGATGGCAGGGTCTGCGCTCGCCGTGCTGGCCGAACCGGCCTGGGCAGACGTGTTCGGGCCCGGCTCGCTCGCCGAAGTGCCGATTGCGGCGGTGGTGGGCGAGCGGGTGATCAGCGGGACGCTCGACCGGCTGTTGCTGCAGGAGGCGCGGGTGCGAGTGGTCGATTTCAAGACCGACCGGCGCCCGCCCGAAACGCCCGAGGCGATTCCGGCCGCCAGCCTCAGACAGATGGCCGCCTATGTGGCCGCGCTGGAGACGATTTATCCCGGCCGCCGCGTCGAAGCCGCGCTGCTTTATACGCACACGCCGCAGCTTTTCGTGATCCCGGACGCGGTGATTGCGGCGCACAAGCCTGCCCTTCAGGCCCCGCAGGAAAGCTTTACCGCCTGATTGCTTGCGCGCGGCGCTGGGCGCCTTACATACTTAGCCAACCTCAAGGAGTTTCCTGCCATGGCCACCAAAGCCGTAACCGATGCCAGTTTCGCAACCGATGTGCTGGGGTCTGACAAGCCCGTCCTCGTCGATTTCTGGGCCGACTGGTGCGGCCCGTGCAAGATGATCGGGCCCGCGCTCGAAGAAATCTCTGACGAGCTGGCGGACAAGGTTTCCATCGTGAAGATGGACATCATGGAGAACACCACCGTGCCCGGTGACATCGGCGTGCAGTCGATCCCGCTGCTGATCCTGTTCAAGGATGGCAAGGCCGTGGCGCAGAAACTGGGCGCTGCACCCAAGAGCCAGCTCAAGGGCTGGCTGGAAAGCGTGCTCTGACTTTGGCTGCGCGGCGGTCGACTGGTTTCAGTCGGCCGCCGCGCTTCTTGCCATAAAATCGGCAAACAGTGCGGGCGAGGATGCGGCGTAGAGGCCGGTCTGCCCGTGCTGGTCGGTGCGGTAGGGCGAGCCATCGGGCCGGGCTGCCATGCCGCCTGCTTCGTTCACGAAGAGCACGCCCGCCGCGTGATCCCACGGCAGGGTGCGTTCGAACACCGAGATGTCGTTCACGCCCAGCACCAGCCGCGGATACTGCTCGGCGGCGCAGCGCGGGATATCGACCAGCGTATAATACGGTGCGATCCGCGCCTGCACTGCGGCGCGCGCGGCGGGATCGAGAAACACGGTGCTGATCGCGGCGATCGGCGGGGTCTGCCCGGTCGGTTTTGCGCGCACCTTCACGCCATTGACGAAAGCGCCGCTGCCTTTGTGCGCGATGCAAAGCCGGTCCTGCAGCGGATCGTAGATCCAGCCCGATTGCGTCTCGCCCCCATCGCTGAGCGCGAGGATCACGCCGAAGGGGGGCTTGCCTGCGGCAAAGTTGTTGGTGCCGTCGACCGGGTCGATGATCCAGCACAGCCCGGTGTCGAGCCGGTTGGCCAGCGCTGGATCGGCATGCACCGCCTCTTCGCCGACAATCGCGGCCTCGGGCAGGATCCGAGCGAGGCCCTCGGCGAGCATGACCTCTGCCTCGGTATCAGCGATGGTCACCATGTCATTCGCCGCCTTGGCGATCACTTCATGCGCGGCCAGCGCCTGGTAGCGCGGCAGGATGACGTCGGCGGATACGCGGCGCAGGAGGGCGGCGACGGCGATGTCGACCGCGGTGCTCACGAGCGGTAATCAGCGTTGATCGCGATGTAGCCGTGGGTGAGGTCACAGGTCCACACCGTCGCGGTTCCGTCGCCAAGGCCCAGATCGACTTCGATGGTGATCTCCTGTCCTTTGAGATGCGCGGCGACCGGAGCCTCGTCGTAGTCGGCCAGCGGCTGGCCGTCGCGCGCGGCCCAGGTGCCGCCAAAGCCGATCGAAAGGCGGTCGCGGTCGGCGGGTTCTCCGGCTTTGCCGACGGCCATGACCACGCGGCCCCAATTGGCATCTTCCCCCGCAATGGCGGTTTTGACCAAGGGCGAGTTGGCGATGGCGAGGCCGACGCGGCGCGCGCTGGCATCGCTCACCGCGCCTGAGACGGTGACCGCGATGAACTTCTGCGCACCCTCGCCATCGCGCACGACCAGATGCGCGAGGCTGCGGCACACATCATGGAGCGCAGCGGCGAAGGCGTCCGCGCCGGGGCTGTCAAACGAAACGAGCGGGGCATTGCCTGCTTGACCGGTGGCGAAAGCGAGCACGGTGTCGCTGGTGGAGGTGTCGCTGTCGACCGTGATGCACGAGAAGGTGCGCTGGTTGGCGTCCGAGAGGCAGGCCTGCAGGAACGCCGGATCGACCGCCGCGTCGGTGAAGATATAGCCGAGCATCGTCGCCATATCGGGCGCGATCATGCCGCTGCCCTTGATGATCGCGGCAAACTGGACTTTCACGCCGCTGATCATCGCGCTGGCGGTCGCGCCCTTGGCGAAGGTGTCGGTGGTGCCGATGGTGTTCGCGGCCTCTTCCCACGAGCAGGGCGCGGCGGCGAGCGCGGCCTCGACCCCGGCGCGCGCCTTGTCCTTGGGCAGCGGCACGCCGATCACCCCGGTGGAGGAGACGAACACTTGTTCGGGCGGGCAGGCCAGATGCGCCGCGACTTGCGCCATGATCGCCTCGACCGCTTCGCGCCCCCGGTAGCCGGTGAAGGCGTTGGAATTGCCGGCATTGACGACCAGCGCGCGGGCATGGCCCTGTGCGACATTGGTGCGGCCCAGCTCCACTTCGGATGAGCAGCAGACATTGCGCGTGAACACGCCCGCAACCGCCGTGCCTTCTGCTAGCGCGACATACGTCAGGTCGCAGCGGCCCCAGTCCTTGTAGCCCGCGCGGGCAATATGCGGCGTGGCCCCGGCAATCGCGGGAAGCGCGGGGAAGGGTTGGGCGAGCGGGGAGCGGGCTTCTGACATGCGCGTGGCCCTAGCGCGGCGGGCGGGGGGCTTCAATCGCTCGCTTGCAGCGCCGATCACCAAGCTTGACGGCTTTTCACCATGGACGTCGCTGACAAAAGTTCCTATCTGGCTGGTCAATGCGCTTGATCCTCGTCCTTCTGGCCCTGTTATCCGGCCTTTCGCTGTCGGAAGTCGCTGTCGCGTCTTCGCATGCGCACATTGCGGGCGTAGCATCAGCGGCCGCAGTCGCAGCGCCGCAGGAGCACAAGGCCTGCACCGGCGACCTCAAGGTGCAAAAGCCGACCGGTCAGACCAAGCTCGCCAGCGCTGAGCCGCTGCCGCAGCTGACGCATGTCCGCGCCTGCAAGATCCGGATTCCGGACCGCCCGCGCGAGTAGCGCCGGGCTCTCACGCTTTTTTCGCGATGCGCCGCCGCGCGTGATCGCCTGACCAGCGCGGTTCCCGCGCACCCCCTTTCACAACAGGAATCCAGCCATGTTCGGCGCCATTGCCAAGACCATTTTCGGTTCGTCCAACGACCGCTACGTCAAGTCGCTCGACAAGATCGTGCGCCAGATCGGGGCCTTCGAGCCCGAAATGCAGGCGCTCAGCGATGAGGAACTGCGCGGGCAGACCGCCAAGTTGCGCGGATTGCTCGAAGCCGGCCAGACGCTCGACGACATTCTGCCCGAAGCGTTCGCCACGTGCCGCGAGGCTTCGCGCCGCGTGCTCGGCATGCGCCACTTCGATGTGCAGCTGATCGGTGGCATCGTGCTCCACCGCGGCGAGATCGCCGAAATGCGCACCGGTGAAGGCAAGACGCTGGTGGCGACGCTCGCGTCCTACCTCAATGCGATCGAGGGCAAGGGCGTCCATGTTGTCACCGTCAACGACTACCTCGCCAATCGCGACAGCCAGTGGATGGGGCAGGTCTACCGCGTCCTCGGGCTCACGGTCGGCGTCATCATCCATGACCTCACCGACGAGCAGCGCAAAGAGGCCTATGGCGCCGACGTCACCTACGGCACCAACAACGAATTCG
>CAIKKO010000592.1 GCA_903828025.1 uncultured Sphingomonadales bacterium | reverse complement strand
TGCAGCGGCGTCGGGAACGAGGCGACCAGCGGGCGCAGATCCCACAAGTGGTGGTGCGGGTCGATGATCGGCAGATCGGGTTCGATGATCTCTTCAGCAATGGCTTCTGGCATGGCTCTCTCTCGTGATCGGCCTCTGACGGGCGCGCGAAGGGAGTATGCAGCATGGCGGGCGAAAGGGAAGGGGGGCGTCCTGCCACCGTCGCCATTCCTTCCTGCTCCTTCGTCATTCCCGCGAAGGCGGGAATCCAGTGCGGTAAGCGCTGCGTTGGCGGCTTTGGATTCCCGCCTTCGCGGGAATGACGAAGGTTTGGGAGCGGGCAGCCTAGTTGGCGTTCAGTCCATGCGGATCGCGAGTTCCGAGTCGAATTTTCCAATTTTTCTCGCAGTTCAACACTAAGCGCGGATCGGCGGTCTCGGAAAAGCGTTCAAGGATCGAGAATCGAAACGAGTTCGGATTTCGGTCTTTCAAAAGGACATTGCCGCCATCGCCTGATTTGCTGTAATTTTGCCAGCGACCGAGCAGATTGTCTCTCCCGGACGCCGACCCAACATAACACTTTCCGTCTGTCAGATCTTTGATCAAGTAGATGCCACGCCAGCTTTCAAGTTGTTCGGTATGGCGGCGCGGGAGGCTTTTAAGTTCCGACCAACTGAAAACGAGTTGGTCCCAATCCGGCAATCGGGGAACCAATTTCTGTTCATCATGGATTGCCAGAATTGGCAGTGAGTTGCGCTCTGCTCGACGAAACCATGAAAGTTCGGGAGGGGGCCAGCCTACGCAGAGCCTACCCTTCCAGTCAGAGAAAAATGTTTCTACCCGGTTTTGGTGAAACCAGATGATCATCTCGCGCTTCTCAGGGGGACGGGTGTCCATGTCAACAAGCATACGAAGGCGAGGATTATCGAGCCAGCGATTACATGAAACCGTCTCGGTTCGCTCGATTGCATAGAGTCCGATGAAGAGTGCGCGCCCACTGCCGTCAGCAACGAAGGAGGCAATAAAGTTGGCGCGAAGCAACGCAGCTTCTGTTCTGGGACCATGCGACGACTGATAGTCAATGATACTCTGTTCGTCCTCCAGTGCCAGCCGCCTCAGCTCCTTGCGAAGTAATGGTTCTTTGGGCTGATGACGCATGACAACCACAGTTCGCGGATCGATTTCTGCCTTTGCCAGAAGATCGTTGAATTCGATCATTTCGTCAGCACCCCGCCGCGTTCGCCGCGCTCAAAATCGCGCGCACGCTGGCGGTGGCGACGTCTTCGTCGATGCCGACGCCCCAGATGACCTTGCCGTCCGGTCCGGTGCATTCGACATAGGCGGCGGCGCGGGCGTCGCTGCCCGCTTGCAGCGCGTGTTCGGCGTAGTCGCGCACGTCGATCTCGATGCCGAAGCCGTCTTTGAGCGTGGCGACGACCGAGGAGATCAGGCCGTTGCCGCGCCCGGAAACCGAGCGCACTTCGCCGTCAACCGCGATCTTGCCGGCGAACAGGCGGGTGCCGTCCCCGGCGCGGGCTTCTTCGTAGTCGACTAGCTGCAAGCGCTGCTCGCCTTCGAGGTGGTAGGTCTTCTGGAACACGCCCCAGATGTCGCTGGCCTGCAGTTCGCGGCCGACTTCGTCCGCCAGATCCTGCACGTGGCGCGAGAAGTGGGCCTGCATCTTTTTGGGCAGCTTGAGGCCCTGATCCTGTTCGAGCACCCACGCGAAGCCGCCCTTGCCGCTTTGCGAGTTGACGCGGATGACCGCTTCATAGCTGCGGCCGAGATCGGCGGGGTCGATGGGGAGGTACGGCACGGCCCACAGCTCGTCGTTCTGCACTTCGCGCGCGGCAAAGCCCTTCTTGATCGCGTCCTGATGGCTGCCGGAAAAGGCGGTGAACACCAGCTCTCCGCCATAGGGATGGCGGGGGTGGACAGGGAGCTGGTTGCAGTATTCGACTGTCTGGATGACTTTGTCGATGTCTGAAAAGTCCAGTTCCGGATCAATGCCTTGGGTATACATGTTGAGCGCGACGGTGACGAGGCAGCAATTGCCGGTGCGCTCGCCATTGCCGAACAGGCAGCCCTCGACGCGGTCCGCGCCCGCCATCAGGCCCAGCTCCGCCGCCGCGACCCCGGTGCCCCGGTCGTTGTGCGTGTGGAGCGAGATCACCGCGCTCTCCCGGTTCGGCAGGTTGCGGCAGAAATACTCGATCTGATCGGCGTAGATATTGGGCGTGGCCGCCTCGATCGTTGCGGGCAGATTGAGGATGATCGGCTTTTCGGGGGTGGGCTGCAGCACGTCCATTACCGCCTCGCAGCAGGCGATGGAGAAATCCAGTTCGGCGGTGGAGAACGTCTCCGGGCTATATTCGAAATGCCAGTCCGTCTGCGGGAAGCGTGCGGCCTGATCGCGCAGATGCGTGGCCCCGACGCGGGCGATTTCCTGGATCTCGGCGGGCTCCATGCCGAACACGACCTTGCGCCACAGCGGCGAGACCGCGTTATACACATGGACGATGGCCTGCTTCGCGCCCGCGAGGCTTTCGAACGAGGTCCGAATCAAGTCCTCGCGCGATTGGGTGAGCACTTGCACGAACACGTCGTCCGGAATCTTGCCCTGATCGACGAGCCCGCGAATGAAATCATATTCGGTCGCGCCCGCGCTGGGGAAGCCGACTTCGATTTCCTTGAGGCCGAGGCTGAGCAGCAGTTCGAAGAAGCGGGTTTTCTTCTCCGCATCCATCGGATCAATCAGCGACTGGTTGCCATCGCGCATATCGGTGGAAAGCCAGCGCGGGGCCTTGGTGATCGTGCGGCTGGGCCACTGGCGGTTTTCCAGCGGCACTTGCGGGAAGGGGCGGTACTTGGCCGAGGGGGTCTTGAGCATGGACATGATGGGGCTTTCGGATCTGGATTCTTGCGATTGCGGCGGTTCTTGACCCTTGGGCGCGCGGCGCACCCGGACAGGCCGCCTCAGTTCACGCCCAAGGGCGGATAAGTCGCAGGGTAAGGTCCAGAGCGGCGATCATGCGACAATCCTATGGTGAAACGCTCGCGGCTTGTCCACAGTGAATGATAAGCGGTGCTCCGTGTCAGCACCCAAATCGGAGCGAGCGATGTCGGAAATGATCGAACCTTTCGTCTACACCGTGCCGCAGGCGGCGCTGGATGATCTCAACGCGCGGCTCGATCTGGCGCGCTGGCCCGAGCGTGAGGCGGTGGACGACTGGACGCAGGGCGTGCCGCTCGCGGCCTTGCAGGACTATGTGGCCTATTGGCGCAATGGCTACGACTGGCGCGCGTGCGAGGCCTGGCTCGATGACATGGGCCTGTTCACCACCGATATCGAGGGGGTGGCGATCCGCTTTCTGCATATCCGCTCGCGCCACGAAAACGCGACACCGCTGATCATGACGCATGGCTGGCCGGGCTCGATCCTGGAATTTCGCGGCTGCATCCCGGCGCTGGTCGATCCCGAAGCGCATGGCGGCAGCGCGGCGGATGCGTTCCACCTCGTCATCCCGTGCCTGCCGGGCTTCGGCCTTTCGGGCAAGCCCGAGCAGAGCGGCTGGGGCGTGGAGCGCATCGCCCGCGCCTGGGGCGTGCTGATGGCGCGGCTCGGCTATACGCGCTGGTTCGCGCAAGGCGGCGATTGGGGTTCGATCGTGACGGCGCAGATCGGCGAGCAGAATGTGCCGGGCTGCGCGGGCATCCACCTCAACATGCCGATCTCGCGGCCCTTGCCCGAAGACCTTGCCAATCCCGCGCCCGAGGATCTCAAGGCCCTCGGCGCGTTGCAATACTATCAGGAGTGGGATTCGGGCTATTCCAAGGAGCAATCCACCCGGCCGCAGACCATCGGCTATTCCTTGGTCGATTCGCCAGTGGGCCTCGCCGCATGGATCTACGAGAAGATGTGGGCCTGGACCGACAATGCGGGCCGCGCGGAAGACGTGCTCAGCCGCGATGCCATGCTCGACAATCTGATGCTCTATTGGCTGCCGGCAGCGGGGGCCTCTTCGGCGCGGCTCTATTGGGAGAGCTTTGGCAGCGCAGGGATCACCAAGATCACCATGCCCGTGGCGGTGAGCGCGTTCCCCAAGGAAGTCCTGCCCACCCCGCGCAAGTGGATGGAGCGGCATTGCCCGAACATCGTCCACTGGGGCGTGATGGAAAAGGGCGGCCATTTCGCCGCGTGGGAGCAGCCTGAGGCGTTTGTGGCCGAGCTGCGGACGGCCTTTGCGCTGATGCGGTGATTTAAGCCCTCTCCCCTTCAGGGGAGAGGGTTGGGAGAGGGGAACTTGCG
>CAIKKO010000591.1 GCA_903828025.1 uncultured Sphingomonadales bacterium | reverse complement strand
TGAATGACAGCTTCGTCGATTTCGATCTGATCGGGCAAGTCGATGCCGAAACGTTCAAAGTGCGCCGCCTGTCGTTCTATGCCGAGATGATCTGGGAAGCGCGCAAGAAGCGGGCGATGGCGGCCATCCGCGAGCAGCGCAAGGAAATGGACTGGGTCGTGGTGCGCAACCGCACCGGCTTTACCGAAGCGCGCAACCAGAAGCGCATTGATACCGCGCTGACCGAGCTTTCCAAGCGCGTCGGCTTCCGCATCGCCAGCGGGCTGAGCGAGCGCGTGATCTACCGCGAACTGTTTCCGAGCGGCCTCACCCTGCTCGACAAGGGGCATCTGGGCGAACTTGGCACCAGCCACCTCGTCGCGCGGCAGGAGCTGCGCACGCTGATCGCCGGGCTCAACTTGCGCATGCCCGAGCGCGGCCAGCTCCCGATGGAAGCCGTGCTGTGAAGCTGATCTTGCTGGCACTGCTCGCCTGCGTGGCGGTGAAGATGCTGGCCGGACGCTGGCCGTGGGAGCTTTGGGGCCCCAATGCGCGGGAAGCGGCGGAAAAGCGCGCGCGCAATTTGCTCGGGCTGTCGGCCGGCGCGGGGTATGACGATATCATTGACGCGCACCGCCGCTTGCTGATCAAAGTCCACCCCGATCGCGGCGGCACCAACGATGCGGTGCACGAGGCGAACGCGGCGCGCGATCTGCTGCTGGCCCGGCTCACCGCGCGCGCTGCGGATTCGCCGCGCTGATGGCAGCGCCGCTGGGCTTCATCGCGCCCTGACCGCATGACCCACCGGTTCCACCCCAGCGTCTTGCGCGAATACGATATCCGGGGGACTTTCGGCAAAACGCTGTTCCCCGCCGATGCTTATGCGCTGGGCCGCAGCTTTGCCACGCGGGTGGTGCGCAGCGGAGGCCGGTGCGTGGCGGTAGGCCGCGATGGGCGGATCAGCTCCCCGGTGCTGGAGGTCGCGCTGGTGGCGGGCCTCTGCGCCAGCGGGGTCGATGTGCTGCAGATCGGCGTGGGGCCGACGCCGATGCTCTATTTCGCCGCCGCGTCACTGCCAGATGTGCAGGGCGGCATTCAGATAACCGGCAGCCACAATCCCGGCGATCAGAATGGCTTCAAGATAGTATTTCGAGGGGGTCCGTTCTTCGGTCCAGACATACTCGATCTCGGCCGTCTCGCTGCCTTGGGGGATTGGGTGCCAGGCAACGGGACGGCCAAGCCCGTCAAACTCATGGACGCTTACGTCGATCGGCTGCTGCTCGGGCTGGAGGGCATCGACCCGGCTTTGCTGGAGCGGCTCGCGATCGGCTGGGATGCCGGAAACGGGGCGGCCGGTGCGGTGATCGAGCGCCTCACCGCCCGGCTCCCCGGCCAGCATGTCCTGCTGTTTACGCACATTGACGGAGCGTTTCCCAACCATCACCCGGATCCTTCTGTTGATGCCAATCTCGCCGATCTGCGCCGCGCCGTCGCGCAGGGACGGCTCGACTTCGGACTGGCCTTCGATGGGGACGGGGACCGGATCGGGGTTGTGGACAGCGAGGGGCGGGCCTTCGCGGGCGATCAGCTGCTCATGCTGTTTGCCGAAGATGTGCTGAAAAGGCAGCCGGGAGCGACGGTTATCGGCGATATCAAGGCCAGCAGCGCGCTGTTCGACCGGATAGCCGCGCTCGGCGGCGCGCCGGTGATGGCAAAGACCGGGCACAGCCTGATCAAATCCGAAATGAAGGCGACTGGTGCGCTGCTGGCGGGCGAAATGACCGGCCACGTGTTCTTTGCGGATGATTACTACGGGTTCGACGATGCGCTCTATGCCGCCGTGCGCCTGATCGCGGCCACTGTGCGGCTGGGCCGCTCGGTCACGCAGCTGCGCGATGCCATGCCCGCGATGATCAACACCCCCGAACTGCGCTTCCCGGTGGAGGAGGCGCGAAAGTTCGCGGTGATCGCGGACGTCGCCGCGCGGCTGGCGGCTGAGGGCGCGGACGTCGTGACCATCGACGGGCTGCGCGTGCGCGTACCCGGCGGCTGGTGGCTGCTGCGCGCCTCGAACACCGAGGCCATGCTCGTCGCCCGCGCCGAGAGCGACAGCGAGGCCGGGCTCGCCGCGCTGCTGGCGGCGCTGGATGCGCAGCTCGCGGCTTCGGGGGTTCGCCGGTAAGGCCGTGCCAGCAGGTCGCGTCCCCCCCGAAATCGCCGCGTGGTTCGAAGGCCGGGGCTGGCACGTGCGGCGGCATCAGGCGGAGATGCTGGCCGCCGATGATGCGGGGCGGCATGCGTTACTGGTGGCCGATACCGGGGCGGGCAAGACCTTGGCGGGGTTTCTGCCCACACTCGCGGCGTTCACGCCTTCGCGGTTGGGCGGCGATCCGGTGCCTGAAGGGCTGCACACGCTGTATGTTTCGCCGCTGAAGGCGCTGGCGCATGATGTGCAGCGCAACCTGCTCACGCCGATCACCGAGCTGGGACTGCCCATCACGGTCGAGACGCGCAGCGGCGATACCCCCTCGGACCGCAAGGCGCGCCAGCGCGTGCGCCCGCCGCATGTGCTGCTGACCACGCCCGAATCGCTCTCGCTGCTGCTGAGCTATCCCGAAAGCGCGGCGCTGTTCGCCCCGTTGCAGCGCGTGGTGGTGGATGAGGTCCACGCCTTTGCCACGGGCAAGCGCGGCGATCTGCTGGCGCTGGCGCTGGCGCGCTTGCAGGCGCTTGCGCCGGGGCTGCGGCGAGCGGCGCTATCCGCCACGGTCGCTGATCCGGAGGCGTTTCGCGGCTGGCTCGCGCCGTGGGGTGACATTGACAGCACCGCGCTCGTGATCGGCGAGGCGGGTGCGCCTGCCGAAGTTGAAATCCTGCTGCCCGATGGCGAGCGGGTGCCGTGGGGCGGGCATGCCGCCGCGTGGGCGGTGCCGCAGCTCTACGCGGCGATCCAGCGCAACCGCACGACCCTGATCTTCACCAACACGCGGTTTCTGGCTGAATATATCTTCCAGCTGCTGTGGGATGCGAACGAGGACAAGCTGCCGATCGGCATCCACCACGGCTCGCTTTCCAAGGAGGCGCGGCGCAAGGTGGAAGGCGCGATGGCGCGCGGCGAGCTGCGCGCGCTGGTCTGCACCGCCAGCCTCGATCTCGGCGTCGACTGGGGCGATATCGACATGGTGGTGCAGATGGGCGCGCCCAAGGGCTCCTCGCGCCTGCTCCAGCGCATTGGCCGCGCCAACCACCGGCTCGACAGCCCGAGCCGCGCGCTGCTGGCACCGGGCAACCGCTTCGAATTCCTCGAAGCGATGGCGGCCAAAGACGCGGTCGATCAAGGCCAGCGCGACGGGGAGGACTTTCGCCCCGGCGGGCTCGATGTGCTGGCCCAGCATGTCATGGCCATGGCCTGCGCGGGGCCGTTCGAGGAAGCGGCGCTGCTGGCGGAAGTGCGCTCCTCTGCGGCCTATAGCTGGGTGGACGAGGGGGTGTGGGCGCGCGTGCTCGCCTTCGTCGCCACCGGGGGCTATGCGCTGCGCGCCTACGACCGGTTTCAGCGCATCGTGCGCGCGAAGGACGGCACCTGGCGGCTCACCCACCCGCAGCAGGCCGCGCGGCACCGGCTGAATGCGGGGATCATCGTCGATTCGGAAATGCTCGAGGTGCGCTTCCGCAATGGGCGTTCGCTCGGCAAAGTGGACGAGAGTTTCGGCGCGCAGTTGAGCCCGGGGGATACGTTCCGCTTTGCCGGGATGGATCTGGAAGTGGAGGGCGTGCGCGATCTGGAGCTGATCGTGCGCGGGGCCAAGAAGGCCGGCCAGATCCCCAGTTACAACGGCGCGCGCATGCCGCTCACCACGCATCTTTCCGCGCGCGTGCAGGCCATGCTGGCGGACCGCGCCGGCTGGGGGCGCTTTCCCGATGATGTGCGCGAATGGCTCGAAGTGCAGGACTGGCGCAGCCGTCTGCCCGCGCCGGGCGAGCTGCTGGTCGAAAGCTTCCCCCACGGCGGACGGGCCTATACCGTGTACTATACGTTCGAGGGGTGGAACGCGAACCAGTCGCTCGGCATGCTGATCACGCGGCGAATGGAGGAGCAAGGGCTTTCGCCGATGGGCTTTGTCGCCAACGACTATGCGCTGGGCGTGTGGGGCCTGCGCCCGGTGACGGACCCGGCGGCGCTGCTTTCGCCCGATATTCTGACGGACGAGTTTGTCGAATGGGTGCAGAATTCGCACCTCCTGCGCCGCGCCTTCCGCGAGGTGGCGGTGATTTCCGGGCTGGTCGAGCGGCAGCAGCCCGGTGCGCGCAAGAGCGGGCGGCAAGTGACGTTCTCGACCGATCTGATCTACGATGTGCTGCGCAAGCACGAGCCCGAGCACTTGCTGATCGAGGCCGCCTGGGCCGATGCGCGCGCGCGGATGACCGATGTGGGGCGGCTGGGCGCGCTGCTCGACCGGGCGGCGGCGGAGCTGGTGCATGTCGAGCTCGAGCGCGTGACCCCGCTGGCGGTGCCGCTCATGGTGATGATCGGGCGCGAGTCCGTGCCTGCCGGGATGGCGGACGAGGAGCTGTTGCTGGAGGCTGAGAGCCTCGCCTCGGCGGCGATGCAGCCGGAGTAGGGGTGTACTGGTTTCGCGCAGAGGCGCAGAGATGAGGCGCTTGGTTTTGCGCAGAGGGACGGCGCGCTCCTATGCCAAACCATACCATCAGGATCTGATGGCGGCTCCACCGCAATCCCCTTGTGTTGCTCTGCCGTCTCTGCGCCACTGCGCGAACCTCAATCTCGGCTTGGCGATCTCGGTGATAGACCTTTAGCGCGCGCCAACCGGGCACACAGCCCCCACCCCGCAAACGAAAAAGGGGCGGATCGCTCCGCCCCTCTTCCGCATCGCTGGACCGGCTTGCAGCTTACTGCTTGCCGAACGTCGCGAAGTTTTCGTTGCCGACGAAGCCGAACTTCGTGACCTTCGACTGCGTGATGATGCGCAGCAGGCGGTTGGCGATCTCGTACGACGCATATTCCTCGGGCTGGAACTGCAGTTCCGGCTCG
>CAIKKO010000590.1 GCA_903828025.1 uncultured Sphingomonadales bacterium | reverse complement strand
CCGCGGTCCTTGATGTTGATGAGCTTCTCGAACCGGCCGATGGCGGGCTCGCTGTCATCGGGCATTGCGTCCATCGCATCGGGCGCGACTTCATTGAGCACGGTCTTGAGCTTTTCGACTTCTTCCAGCCCGCGCTTCTCGGCCAGACGGGTGCGCGCGCGGTCGAGCGCATCGGCAAGACGCTCGGGTTCGACCGGCTTGAGCAGATAATCGACCGCGTTGGCTTCGAAGGCCTTCACCGCGTGTTCGGAATAAGCGGTCACGAACACGAACAGCGGCGGCTCGATCTCCATCACGCCCTTGACCACGCTGAACCCGTCAAACCCGGGCATCTGGATATCGAGGAACACCAGATCGGGCTTCTCGGTCTTGATCTTGCGGATCGCCTCGCGCCCGTTGGAGCAGGTGTCGATGATCTCGACATCGGGAAACGCCTCAAGCCGCAGCTGGAGACCCTGAATGGCGAGCTTCTCGTCGTCGACGAGGATCGTGCGAATGGTCATGCGCTACCTTTGCTTGGGGGCGTAGGAGGGGAATGGGACGCGGGGCATCATCGGGCAGCCTGCAAGGTGCGGGGCTGCACCTCGCGCGCTTCGAAGGGCAGTTCGATCACCACCATGAAACCTCCACCCGGGCGTTCGCCGATCTCGAACCGCTGGTTCTCGCCATAAGCCTGCGCGAGCCGATCACGGATATTGGCGAGCCCGACCCGTGTTGAATCCGAAGTTGTGCTGGTCACGCCGAACAATGTCGAAGGGTCGGTGCCCGGTTGCAACCCCGGCCCGGTGTCGGACACGGTGACCCGCAGCACCGGGCCGATGAGTTGCGCCGAAATGATGATCTGGGCGCCTTCCTCCAGCGGGCTGACCGCATATTTGATCGCATTTTCGACCAGCGGCTGGAGCAGGAGCGAGGGCATCAGTGCCTCGCGCGTGTCGTCGTCGATGCGGAATTCGGTGGCGAGACGCTCCTCGAACCGCATCCGCTCGATATCGAGATAGAGCTTCAGCGTCTCCACCTCCTGCGCCACCGTCACGCGCCCGGTCGGCTCGTTGATCAGAGTGTAGCGCAGGAACGCGGAGAGGCGGCTGAGCATCGCGTTGGCCGGCTCGGTCTGCTTGAGCAGCACCAGTGTCGAGATCGAGTTCAGCGTGTTGAACAGGAAGTGCGGGTTGAGCTGGTAGCGCAGCATCGCGAGCTGCGCCGAAGTTGCCTGCGCTTCCAGCCGAATCAGCTGATCGTTCTGCTCTTCGACCTGAATGTAGAAATTGATCGCGTAATACAGCGCCGACCATGCGCCGAGCAGTGTGAGATCGAGGTAGAACACCCCGAGGAACAGCTGCGCGAACCCCGCCTCGTTGCTGGAGCGGTAGAGGCTGATCACCCACGAATCGATGAAGGCATAGAGGCCCACCGCGATGGCGAGCACCACCGAAGTCACGCCCCAGGTGATCAGCGGGCGGCGGTTGATCAGCGCGCGGTAGATTACCGAGAGGATCAGCGAGATCGAAAAGCCGGTGATCGAGGCGATCAGCACGATGATCAGGAACGACCACGGCTGCGCGTTGGCGAGGCTGGACAGCGCGCGCAAGAGCATCGCGCCGCCCCAACCGAGGAACTGCAGACGCCAGAAGGCGCGGTTCTTGTTGCCGAAAAACGGCGTCGGGCGGAGCGGCAGCTTCATTGCCATGGCGGGTTTGTAACGTGTTGCGGCGCGTTGCGCCACCTCCACCACCGACTTGCCGTCAGCCGGAAATGCGCTAGCTTCGCCGCAAGGGAGAACGAGCAATGGAACAGCACGGCGAATCGGGTGAAAGAGCCCAGTTCCGGTCGATGACCGAAGGCACGCAGGAAGACTGGGCGCTGATCGCGCACGACTATGTCGGCTTTGCGGCCGGTCTGCCCGACCGGGTGATGACGCACCTGAAGCTGCTCGACGGCGATTTCGGGGGTTTCCCGATCGACCGCATGACGCACAGCCTGCAGACCGCTACCCGCGCCCACCGCGATGGACGCCCGGAAAGCTATGTCGTCATGGCGCTGCTGCACGACATCGGCGATACGCTGGGTTCGTACAACCACCCCGAGATCGCTGCCGCGATCCTCCACCCGTTCGTGAGCGAGGAGGAACACTGGATCTGCCGCAATCACGGCGCGTTCCAGGGCTACTATTATTTCCATTACCTCGGCGCGGACCGCAACGTGCGCGAGAAATACCGCGACAACCCCCACTTCGAAGCCTGCGCCGAATTCTGCGCAAAGTACGACCAGTCGTCGTTCGATCCGGACTACGACACGCTGCCGCTCGCGTTCTTCGAGCCGATGCTGCGCCGGGTGATGGCGCGGCCGGTGGGCGGCGGTGCGCTTTCGGCGATGGAAGCCACGGCGGCCAAGCACAAAGTGCCAGCCTGAGCTGAGCCGTTCGCTGAGCCGCTCAGGGCTCGCGCCGAAAACGCGTCGCCCAATCCGCATCGGGCTGGGCCCGCAGCACCGCAATCTCGGTGGCCATTTCGCCCGCCCGCGCGCGGGCGCTGCCGTGGCTGGGCTCGGCGATGCCGAACAGTCTGCGCGGTTCGAGCTGGCCGATCATGCGAACTGCCGCCTGCGGATCGTAACCCGCATTGGCGAGAATCCACACCGAAAGCCGGTCCGCCTCGCGCTCGGTGCGGCGCACGCGCTGGGTGGTGCGCGGGGCCGAGGCGAGCCAGGTTTCGTGATCGAGCGCAGCGTGGGCCAGCTCGTGCGCCAGCAAGGCCGCGATCATCGGTTCGTCCCCGCCAAGCCGAGCGAGCGTTTCGCGGCCCACGCGAATTTGCGCGCGGGTCGCCTGCGCATCCCCTTGGCCATCATCGAGAAGGAAGCGCACCGCGCAGGACGGCGCGCCCGCCACGGTCACGGTCCGCCCGTCGGCGAGCGTCAGCGCCACCGAACCAGTGGTCGCGGCGGTCTGCTCGAGCGCGGCCTGCAGCCGCCATACCCGGTCCCAGCTGCCCTGCCGCGGAGCGGGGCCGACAGGCGTGCCTGCCACGGCGGTGATCACCCTGTTGGTTTCGAGCCCGGCCCGCGCGGCGGGCCCATCAGCGGACACGGCCGCCACCGCGATATCGCCGGAAAGGCCATAGGCCGCGCGCGCGGCGGCCGGGTCCTGATAAGTCTGGGCATCGCCGAGCAGCAGCCCGATCCCCGGCGCGGTGCGCGGGCAGAAGCGCGCATTGGCGTGGCTCAGCCGCCAGCCGATCGTCTGGATCAGTGCATCCTCGCGCTGCAAGTCATCGACCGGCTGGCCCCATGCCAGAGTCGCTATCGGGGCTGTCAGAGCCAAAGCCAGCGCAAGACCGGCCAGCCGCCGCATCTCAGCCCTTCCGGGCGTCGTCGATCGCCTTCTGGAGCTGATCGCGACCCACTGCACCGGAAATCAGCTGCCCGCCCACGCTCCATGCCGGGGTGCCACTGATGCCGAGTTGCCGCGCGAAGCCAAGGTTGCGCTCCAGCTCCTCGTGCACGCCGGGCTGGCGCGCGAAGGCATCGGCACCCGCGCTGTCGAGCCCGGCGACGCGGGCAGCGGCGGCAATGCTGGTGGCGCTCGGACGCTCGCCGGTGAACATCGCCTTGTGGAAGGCGGCGTATTTGCCCTGCGCGGCAGCGGCGAGGCCCATGCGCGCGGCCGACTCGCTTTCGGGCGCGATGATCGGCAGCTGGCGCACCACCACGCGCAGATCGGGATTGGCGCTGAGCAACGCTTCGACATCGGGAACGCTGCTGCGGCAATAGGTGCAGGCAAAGTCGGTGAACTCGACCAGCGTGACTTTGCCCGCCGGGTTGCCCAGCACCGCGCCGGGGAACGGCGTTTCGATCGCGCCGCGCAAGGGGGCGAGCCGCGACGCTGTCTCGCGCGCCTGCAGCTTGTCCATCGCCTCGGGCAGGATTTCCGGGTGATCGAGAATCGTGGCGCGCACCAACGCCTCGATCGCGCCGCGCTGGCGGGCCTCAATTCCGGCATCGGAAAGCTGACGTTCGAGGTTGCCATCCTGCGCCGCCGCTACCGACTGCGCTTCGGCGTCGCGGGAATGCATCACCCACCAGCCACCGGCGGCGCCGAACCCGGCGACCAGAATTGCAAGCAGCACAAACGGACGAAAGCGCATGGGAGAATTCCTCGGGGCGTTGTGCCAGCGCTAGCGCGACTTGCGCGCGCGCTCAATCATGGCGCGGGCGGACATGGCGATATCTTGCGCGCGCAACCAATCGGGCGAACCCTTGGGCAGCGCGCCCTCAGCCGCTTCGGCGTTCTGCATGGCTTCGGGCAGCTTCATCTCGTCGAGCTGCTGCTCGGCGCTGGCAAGGCGGGCGCGGGGCGTATCGCCCTGCGCTTCATAGACCACCCCAAGCTGATACCATGCGAAAGGATTGTCGCGGTCGCGCGCCACGGCGGTCTTGAGCACGCGCTCGGCTTCGGCGAAGTTGGCCTTGTCCTCGGTCGCGAGCAGCGCATGGCCAAGCGTGGTGGCGATCAGCGGGGTGTTCTGCGTCAGCGCGGTCGCGCGGCGCAGCGGCTCCAGCGCATCGCGGGGGCGCCCGGATTCGAGCAGGACCTGGCCTTCGAGTTCCAGCGCATAGGGATCGTTGGGGTCCATCGCGAGCAGCGCAGCGGTCTCCGCCAGCGCCTTGTCCATCAGCGCTTCCTTGTGGAAGGCATAGGCGCGGGCCATCCGGGCGGGCGCGTCGGTCATCGTTTCGGGATAGGCGGCGAGCGTGGCCGCAGGCTCGGCCAGATAGCCGACGAGCTTGGCCTTGACCCGCAGGAACCGCGCCTGCAGCGCCGGATCGGCAGGCTTGTTCCATGCCGGATCGTGCTCGAACGAATCCTGCAAGGTGGCCAGCCGGTCGGCGGTCATCGGGTGGGTGCTGTAGAATTCGGCATCGGCATCGCGCTTGAAGCCATAGCGGAACTCCTGCGATTGCAGCTTCTTGAAGAAATCGACCGAGCCCCTGCCTGAAATCCCGGCCTTGGACAGGAACGTCACGCTCGCCGCGTCAGCCGAGGATTCCTGCGCGCGGCTGAACGCCAGATACTTGCCGAGCGCGGCCTGCTGCCCGGCCATGAAAATGCCCATCCCCGCATCGGCCGATCCCGCCGCTGCCGCCGCTGCGCCCAGGAGCAGGCTGAGCAAAGTGATGCCGGTTGCGGGCTTGCCGCCTTCATCGCCGCGAATCACATGCCCGCCGGTGATGTGGCCCAGCTCGTGCGCGATCACGCCTTGCACTTCCTGCGCGTTGTCCGCCGCGCTGATCAGGCCCGAATGGATGTAGATCGCCTGCCCGCCCGCAACGAACGCGTTGATCGACGGGTCGTTGAGCAGAATGAGGTCGACCGCTTTGGGGTCCAGCCCGCCCGCAGCCACGATCGGCGCGGCGATATCGTGGAACAGCGCTTCGGTCTCCGCGTCGCGCAGCACCGATTGCGCGGCTGCGGGAACGACAGACAGCGCAAGCAGGAGCGGCGGCGCGACAAGGCGGCCAAAGTGCCGGAGGGGAGCGGTCAGGTTCACTGTGCGCGCAGCTTATCCGCCATGCGCCTGAACTGGCGGTGAAGCGGTTACTTGCGCAAGGAACGGCAGCACCGCATCGAGCGCGCGGGTGTCGCGGGCGAAGGGCTGGGCAAACATCATGATCAGCCCCTCGTGCGTCACGTCCTTCAGCAGCACCGCATGGGTCGGCGCGCCGGCCCGAGTGAGCGTGCGCGCCAGTTCGACCGAATTGCGTGGGCGCACCGTTTTGTCAGCCGTGCCGTGGACCAGCAGCATCGGGGGGGCATCGCCGCGAGCATGGACCACGGGCTGGGTCTCCTCGGGATTGGCCGCCTTGCCGAAGCTGTTGATCGAGCTTTCGGTGTCGAAGGGGTAGAAATCATACGGGCCTGCCAGCCCGACCGTGCCCTTGATCGCGTCGGCCGAAAGGCGCTCGTGCGCCAGCCACCGCCGGTCGAGTGTCAGCATGGCGACGTTGTAGGCCCCCGCCGAATGCCCCATCAGCACCACGCGGCCCGGATCGCCGCCCAGCGCCGCCACATGGTCCGCCACCCAGCGCAGCGCGCTTGCGCCGTCTTCGAGCATGGCCGGATAGCGCACATGGGGATAGAGGCGGTATCCGGCGAGCACCACCGCATAGCCATGCGGGGCCAGCGCGCGCGCCATGAACCGGTAGTTGTGCGGATCGCCAGAGTACCACCCGCCGCCGTGGATGAACACGATTACCGGCAGCGCGGCATGCGCCGGGGTGCCTGCCGGAACGAACATTTCCAGCTTCTGCGCCGGGTCGGTGCCATACCGGACCGCAGCGACTTGCCGGATCGTCCCATCGCCGCCGCGCATCAGCCGGTCGGTGTTGTCGAGCAGGGCGACCGCGTTGGTGGCGAGGGCATAGCGATAGGCCGCGAATCCGCCCGCGCAGATCATCGCCAGAACGATCAGCGTCCAGGTGATCCAGCCCCATCCGGCCATGCCTGTCCGTCGCCCTTCTTGCCCGTTCCTTGCCATGCTGCATCGCTAGCAGCTTGCGCGGGCAGCGCAACGGGTGGTTGGGCTCAGGCCAGCAGACGGCGCGCCGCGCGTTCGAGCAGCGGCTGATCATCGGCGATCTCGCCGAGCAACACCGCCGAGCCATTGTCGAGGCGGCGCACCATGACCAGCGCAAACTCGGGCCCGTCGGGCTCGAGCGCATAGAGCGGCCGGTGAGCCAGCGCGCGCAAGTCTGCGATCAGCCGGGGCTGGGCCGGCACGAGGGCCTTGCCGCTTTCCTCGCGGCGCAGCTTGCGTTCGAGCGCGACGACGCCCTTGAGCCCGCCGGGTGCTTTGGCCAGAAACGCGCCGAGCGTGCCATAGCCGAGCCCGAGGCGCTGGGCGTGGCTCAGCGCGGCGGCATATTCGGTGATCCGGGTCTTGTCGTAATCCGCGCCGAACACGAGCTTGACCAGCGGGGTGAGCGGCGCGCGCGCCTGCATCGTCAGCCCGGCGTCCTCGACCATTTCGGCAAAGTCCTCGGGCGCTTCCTGCGCGGCCAGCGCGAAATCCCACGCGCGGCCGATCGCGGCATAAAGCGCGCTGCGTGTGCGGTCCTCGTTCGAATGGGCGATATGGGCCAGATCGCGCGCCGAGGCCAGCCAATCGGCCAGACTGGCAGGCGCGGCATCGTCAACCGCAAAATCCAGCGCAAGGTCGGACTCGTGCGGGGGATTCAGCGCGAAGGTCGGCGTCCCGATTGCGCCAGCCCCGATGATTTCGGCGCCAAATTCCGCGAGGTCGAGCGGCACCATATCCGCGCCTCGTTCGCCAAGGCGTTCGCTGTCGGGACCATCGGCCCAAATTTCCAGCGGGCCTGTCGCGGCACGGCGGAGCGCGCCGCCGTTCACGACATTCTGGTCGAGTGCCTGATCAATCTCGAGCAGCAGCGCGTCGGTGGTCTGCTGGTCGGCGAGTTCCTTCCAGTTGATCACGCCGTAGATGTAGTCGATCGTCACGTTGTCGGTCGAAAACGGCAGCAGGATGCCGCGATAGAGGATCGTGCGGCCGCGCTGGTTGACGAACTCGGCCTCGAACCCGATCGGGGCCTGGTTGGCGATGATCTGCAGATAGTGATCGGTGATGCGCGAAAGCAGCGAACGACCGGGGACATCGCTCAGCCGCTTGAGCGGACTGCCAGCCTCACATTCCTCTGCCAGCACGTCGCCAAGGAACGGAATCGCCGGATCTTCTATGCCGCTATCGAAATGGAGCAGCACCGAATGATCGGCAAAATCGGGGTACTGGCCATCGAGCAGCGACTGGACCGGCGGGAACTGACCCTGATCGAGCAGGCTTGCCCAGAAATTGTAGGCCCGCACCTGCATGCGGCGCTCGTCCTGCCCGATGGCGGGCGGCGGCGCGGCGACAGGCATCTGCTCGTCGATCGTTGCTTCATAGCCATCAAGCTCGACATCGTAGCGAGAGGCATCATCGCCTTCCGAACTATCCGTGCTGAAGCCGCGATACGTGTCCATCACCCGATCCCCGTGGTCGTCCGATGGGGCCTGTCATGGCGCAACATGGTAAAGGAGTACTTAAGTTGCGCCGCGACTTTGCGGCAACGACTCCGATTTGGTGGTGATTTTGGCGTTTTTGCCAGCGGGGGCGCAAACCCGCACCGCCACAGGTGACCTTCCACCGCATTTTCTTGACTTTTCGGCAAGGCCGCCCTAGCTCGCCGCTCTTCCATCCATTCCTGCCTTGCGGAGTGCCCCTTATGGCGCGCGTTACCGTCGAAGATTGCGTCGACAAGATCCCCAACCGCTTCGATCTCGTGCTGCTTGCTGGCGAACGCGCGCGCGCGATCTCGGGCGGGTCGGAGCTGACGGTCGATCGCGACCGCGACAAGAACCCGGTCGTCGCGCTGCGCGAAATCGCGGAAGGCACTGTGCGCCCGACCGTGCTCAAGGAAAACCTGATCCAGTCGCTGCAGCGCGTGCTGCCCGATGACGACGATCAGGTCGACGAAATCGGCTCGCTGTCGCAATCGGCCGAAGCGCTGCGGATCACCGCCGCTGCCCCGGTGCGCAACACCTCGCTCGGCGCAGACTACGACGGCTAAATCCGTGCTTCCCCCCTCCCGCAAGCGGGAGGGGCATCCTCCTTTGCTCCTCTCCCGCAGGCGGGAGGGGGCGGGGGTGGGCCAGCACACGTCACCGCGCCCCTCTGGATAACCCCCAAAGGGCGCTTGCGCTGCGCCTTCGGCCGCGCCACATTCGCCAGCATGGCCCGCCACCAGCCTGCACATGCAAGCGGTGACCGACACGATCGGTCGGTGAAAGCCGTTCTCGGCCCCACCAACACCGGCAAGACCCACCTCGCCATCGAACGGCTCTGCGCGCATTCCTCCGGCGCGATCGGCTTTCCGCTGCGTCTGCTGGCGCGCGAGGTCTATGACCGGGTGTGCAAGATCAAGGGCGTGGACAACGTCGCGCTGATCACTGGCGAGGAGCGGATCGAGCCAAAGAACGCGCGCTGGCATCTCTGTACGGTCGAGGCCATGCCCAGCCGGCCCGATCTGGCCTTCGTCGCGCTCGATGAAGCGCAACTGGCCGCCGATCCGGAACGCGGCCACGTTTTCACTGACCGGCTGCTGCACACGCGCGGGCGCGAGGAAACCATGCTGCTCGGCTCCGCCACGCTCGAACCGATGGTCCGCGCGCTCGTGCCGGGGGTGGAAGTGGTCAGCCGCCCGCGCTTTTCCACGCTCAGCCATGTCGGCGCAAAAAAGCTCAGCCGCATTCCGCCGCGCAGCGCGATTGTCGCGTTTTCGGCCGAGCAGGTTTACGCGATGGCCGAAATGCTGCGGCGCTTTCGCGGCGGGGCGGCGGTGGTCATGGGCGCGCTCAGCCCACAGACGCGCAATGCCCAGGTTGCGATGTATCAGGCGGGCGAGGTCGATTATCTCGTTGCGACCGATGCCATCGGCATGGGGCTCAATCTCGATGTCACCCATGTCGCGTTCGCAGGCCTCTCGAAATACGACGGTCACCGCCAGCGCCGCCTGACCACGGCGGAAATGGCGCAAATCGCGGGCCGCGCGGGGCGTCATCACAAGGACGGCACGTTCGGCACGCTCGCCGGCATGGGCGGACATGGCGCTGATTCTGGCCCGGAATTCACCGACGAGGAAATCTACGCGATCGAGGAGCACCGCTTCCCGCCGCTTACCCGCCTGTTCTGGCGCGAAGCGGAGCCGCGCTTCGACTCTATCGGAACGCTGATTGCGGATCTCGAAAGTGCGCCCCCGCGCCCCGAACTCGCCACCCCGCCGCAAGCCATCGACCTCGCCGTGCTCAAGCGGCTGGCGGACGAGGCCGATGTCGCGGGCACGGTGCGCGGGCGCGGCTCGGTCCAGCGCTTCTGGCAGGCCTGCTCGCTCCCCGATTTCCGCCAACAAGGCCCCGAAACCCATTCCCGCTTTGTCGCACGCCTGTGGCAAGACTTGCGCCACGGCTATCTTGGCGCGGACTATGTCGCGCAGGCCATCGCGCAGCAGGACAACCCCTCGGGCGATATCGACACGCTGCAGGGCCGCATCGCCGCGGTGCGCAGCTGGGCCTATATCACCCAGCGGCCCGACTGGGTGCTGGCCCGCGACGAGATGGCCGCGCGCGCCCGCGCGGTCGAGACGCGGCTGTCAGACGCGCTCCACGCCCGCCTGACCGAGCGATTCGTCAACCGCCGCACCACCGTGCTGATGCGCAAGGCGGGCAGCGATGCCGGGTTGCTGCCGGTCCGCGTGAGCGAGGCGGGGGCTGTGCTGGTCGATGACGAACCCATCGGCCATCTGGAGGGCTTCCGCTTCGTGGTCGATCCGCTCGCCCGCGCGGCTGATCGCAAGCTGCTTCTGGCCGCAGCCGAACGCCATCTGCCCGCGCTGCTCGCTGCCCGCGCCGATGCGCTCGTCAAGGCGGCGGGTGAGCCGGGCGGACTGGATCTGGATGCGGGCACGATTCGGTGGAGCGATCTCGCAGTAGCCCGGCTCGAACCCGGCAAGACCCTGCTCGAACCCCGGATCAAGCTCGACCCCGCGCTCGACCGGCTGCCGACTCGCCAGCGCGCGGCACTGATTGCTGCCGTCGAAGGCTGGCTGGCGCGGCAGATCGAAACCCTGCTCCAGCCGCTCTGCCGCCTTGCCGAAGCAGCCCGCGCCGCCGAATCGGGGGCGGACTTGCGCGCTCTGCTGCTGAAGCTGATCAGCGGCGGCGGGGTCTTGCCGCGCGAAGAGGCCGCGCTGGAGCGGCTGGATTCGCGCCAGCGCGATGCGCTGCGGCGTCTGGGCGTGCGCACCGGAGCGCTCGATGTGTTCGTGCCGTTGGCGCTCCGGCCCGCCGCGCTGCGCCTGTGGAGCCTGCTTGTGGGCGTGCGGGGGCCTGGTCCTGCTGCCCCCCCGCCGGGATTGCCCCCGGTGATCAGCATCAAACAACCGCCTGCCGGATATCGCCGCGCTGCTGCGCAGGCGATCCGCATCGATATGGCCGAAAAGCTGCTCCAGGCCGCGCATCGCCGCCGCATCGCCGCCGCCGGACGGCGCTATGCGCTCGATCCCGCGCTCGCCCGGTCGATGGGATTGGCGACGGCGGGCTATGCTGCGCTGCTGCGCGCGGCGGGCTTTCGGGTGCATATGCCGCGTGCTCTTGAAAACGAGGCTCACGGCCCGCCCGCACCGCCGCTGTGGGACTGGCGCCCGCCACGCGCCCAGCCCGTAGTGGCCGCCCTGCCATCGCGTATGCCCCCACCGGGCGGCTTTACCGGTGCCTTTGCTGCGCTCGCGGAACTGATCCGCTGATGGCCGAATCCGCCTCCCTGCGAATCGACAAGCTGCTGTGTTTTCTGCGCTTTGCCGGATCGCGCAGCCTTGCGCAGGATTGGGTGGGCGAAGGCCATATCCGGCTCAATGGCCGCCGCATCGAGCGCGCGAGCACAGCCGTCCGCTGCGGCGATATCCTGGTGCTGCCGCTACGAACCGGGGTCAGAGTTATCACGGTTGCACGGCTCCCGGCCCGGCGCGGGCCTGCCGAAGAAGCCAGAGGCTGTTATGAGATGCTTGACGCGGCCGGTGCACCCCCTCTAGCACGTCCTGAAATCGAACCTGAGGGATTGTCACTGCTATGACGTATGTCGTTACCGAAGCCTGCATTCGCTGCAAGTTCATGGATTGCGTCGAGGTCTGCCCGGTGGACTGCTTCTACGAGGGCGAGAACATGCTGGTGATCAACCCCAGCGAATGCATCGATTGCGGCGTGTGCGAGCCGGAATGCCCGGCCGAAGCGATCCTGCCCGATACCGAAAACGGGCTGGAACAGTGGCTTGAGCTGAACACCAAGTTTTCGGCGGAATGGCCCAACATCACCACCAAGAAAGACGCCCCGGCGGACGCCGACGATCACAAGGGTGAAGCGGGCAAGTTCGATAAGTACTTCTCGGCCGAGCCCGGCGAAGGCGACTGACCCGGCTCCGGGTGCCAAAAGGCGACCGGTTCATGGCATTTTGGCATAAGTTGTCGGCCCTTGCCTCTGGCATTTTTATGACAGAGCTGCTATATACGTGCGCAAGGGTCTGATGGGATAACCCACCGGGCGCCTGAAAACACGTTAAGGCAGGACAGACGGCAAACGGATCGCAGTGCTCGAAGACCGCGCTTTATAGACGGTCGTTTGCCGGACCTCTCCCCCAAAGGGCCCGGAATGCTGTCCGGGGGCATGTTCGCCCCGCCTTGCTTTCGTCCCTGCTGCGCCGAAAGGATATGCAATGGCAACCAAGGCACTTGCCTTCGATGTTGGGGATTACGTGGTCTATCCGAAGCACGGCGTCGGCCGTGTGGTAGAACTGCAGAACGAGGAAATCGCCGGAATGAAGCTGCAGCTTTATGTGCTGCGCTTCGAAAAGGAACGCATGACGCTGCGCGTTCCGGTCAACAAGGTCGAGGCGATCGGCATGCGCAAGCTATCGTCCGACAAGACGCTGCGCGAGGCGCTCGACACGCTCAAGGGCAAGCCCAAGGTCAAGCGCACCATGTGGTCGCGCCGCGCGCAGGAATACGAAGCCAAGATCAATTCGGGCGATCTCGTCTCGATCGCGGAAGTCACGCGCGACCTGTTCCGCGCCGATGACCAGCCCGAGCAGAGCTATTCCGAACGCCAGATCTTCGAAGCCGCGTCCTCGCGCCTCGCGCGCGAACTGGCCGCGATGGAAAAGACCGATGAGCCCGCCGCGCTCAAGAAGATCCTCGCGATCCTCAACGAGCATGCGCCGAAGTACTACGAAACGGCCTGATCCAGTCTGGTCCGCGAAAGCGTAAAAAAGGCCGCCGGAGCGATCCGGCGGCCTTTTTTGTGTCTCGGGCTGGTGCCGCGCTGCAAACTGGGCAGGGGTATTGCCCCCGTTGCCGAGCGCTGTCCATGATCAGGGATACCGGCAGGGCAACGCCGGTCATGGTCAGGCAGGCCTACCTCGGGTAAGCATGGGGTGCCCTGTACGAAAGGTCTCGCCCGTGTCTCGCGCTCTGCTGCTCCTTAGCCCCCTCGCTGCGCTCGCGCTCACCGGCTGCCTGGCCAGGACGGCTGTCAGCGTGGTGACCGCGCCGGTGCGAATCGGCGCCAAAGCGGTCGACATGGTCACCACCAGCCAGTCCGAAGCCGACGAAAAGCGCGGCCGCGCGATGCGCAAGCGCGATGAGAAGATCAAAAAGCTGCAGCGGCCGTACAATCACCGGATCGAAGCCTGCAACCGCGGCGAAAGCGCCGCCTGCGCCGATGCCGCCGCGATCAACGGCGAGATCGAGAGCCTGCGCGCACAGCGGTAAGCTGCGTCAGGCCGCCGCGCGGCGCAGCCGGTCATTGATCGCAGCGCCGATCCCATCGTCGGGAATCGCCGCCACGGCGATATTCGGTTCGGGCGCGGCTGCGGCAAGGTGCAGGCAGGCGTAGAGCCGGGCCGCCGCTTCGGCGAGATCGCCTCGCTCCGAAAGCGATACTGCACCCGCAACCGCGCCAAACCCGATCAGGTACTCCCCCGGCTGTGCCGAAACGGCTTCAAGCCGCACCGGCTTGCCCGGCGCATAGTGGCTGGCGAGTTGCCCGGGCGCTTCGATCACGCCCCCTGCTGGCGTCACGCCGCCATGCTGCGGGCCGAGAATCGCGGCCAAGGCAGCCTCTGTGATCGGACCCGGGCGCAGGATGGCCCAGCCGCCCTCGGGCCGGACGGCGACGATGGTCGATTCCAGCCCCTCAGCGGTGCTGCCGCCGTCCAGAATCAGGTCCGCCCGCCCGCCGAGCGAGCCCGCAACATGCGCCGCGCACGTCGGGCTGATCGCGCCGCTGCGGTTGGCCGAAGGAGCCGCCAGCGGCAGCGCCGCCGCCTTGAGCACCGCGCGCATCACCGGATGCGCCGGGACGCGCAGCGCAACAGTCGGCAGGCCCGCGCTGACAGCCTCGGCCAACCGCGCGTCCGCTTGGCGCGGCAGCACCAGAGTCAGCGCGCTGGGCCAGAATGCTTCTGCCAGCGCGCGCGCGCGCGCATCAAACACCGCCAGCGCTTCGGCGGCCGCCAGATCGGGCACATGCACGATCAGCGGGTTGAAATCGGGCCGTCCCTTGGCGCGGTAGATCGCGGCAACGGCTGCGGCGCTGTCGGCGCGCGCGGCGAGGCCGTATACCGTCTCGGTCGGCACCGCCACGGTCCCGCCAGCCGCCAGCACACGCGCCGCTTCGGCAATCCCGGCGGCATCGGCAAGGCGCACATTCGGGGGCTTTGTCGTGTCCATGGCTTGCCGCTATAGGCCTTGGCAGAGGCTGCCAAGGAAAACAGCGCATGAGCTTTATTGCCCCCACCGAAGACCAGGTTCTTGCCATGCGCGTCTGCGCCGGAATCGACGAGCTGGCGAACCACGAACGCTACGGCGCGGCCACGCCGGACGTGGTCGAGGCCATTGCCGAAGGCATCGGCGCGTTCGCTGCGGGGGAATGGGCCCCGCTCAACCGAATCGGCGATACCGAGGGCGCGCGGTGGTCTGATGAAACGGTTTCTTCGCCTGCAGGGTTCGCCGACGCCTACCGCGCCTTTGTCGAACAGGGCTGGGGCTCGATTGCAGGCCCGGCCGATTTTGGCGGCCAAGGCCTGCCCTTCACGCTCGCCACGTGCGTGCTGGAGACACTCGGCGCGGCCAACATGGGCTTCACCTTGCTGCCCATGCTGACGGTCGGCGCGATCGAGGCGCTCGATCACCATGGCAGCGCCGCGCAGAAAGCGCGTTACCTGCCGAACCTCATCTCGGGGGCATGGTCGGGCACGATGAACCTGACCGAACCGCAGGCCGGTTCCGACGTCGGCGCGCTGCGCACCACCGCCACGCCGATCGAGGAAGGCCCCCACGCGGGCAAGTATCGCATCGCCGGAACCAAGATCTACATCACTTGGGGCGAGCACGAACTCGCCGACAACGTCATCCACCTCGTCCTCGCGCGCACCCCGGGCGCACCGGCGGGTTCGCGCGGCATCTCGCTGTTTATCGTGCCCAAGTTCCACATCAATGCCGACGGTACGCCGGGCGCGCGCAACGACGTGCGCTGCGTCTCGATCGAGCACAAGCTCGGCATCAATGTCTCGCCCACCTGCGTCATGGCCTATGGCGACGGAACGAGCAGTGGGGGCGAATGCATCGGCGAGCTGGTCGGCCATGAGAACGAGGGCCTCAAGGCCATGTTCACGATGATGAATTCGGCCCGCATCAATGTCGGCAGCCAGGGCGTCCAGATCGCCGAGCGCGCGCTGCAGCAGGCCCGCGCCTATGCGCGCGACCGGGTGCAGTCAGCCCGCGCCGGATCGCCAGACAAGAGCCCGGTCGCGATCATCGAGCACCCCGACGTGCGCCGCATGATCCTGCGCATGCGCGCGCTGACCGAAGGCGCACGCGCGCTGCTCTACTACACCGCCGGGCAAGTCGATCGCGGCCTGCTGGGCGACAAGGCCGCGCAGCAGCGCGCCGAACTGCTCGTGCCGCTGCTCAAGGCCTGGGGCACCGATGTCGGCTGCGAGGTCACCAGCATTGGCGTTCAGGTCCATGGCGGCATGGGCTTTGTCGAGGGAACCGGCGCGGCCCAGCACTACCGCGATTCGCGCATTGCGCCGATCTATGAAGGCACCAACGGCATTCAGGCTGCCGACCTTGTCACGCGCAAGCTGGGCATGGAACAGGGCGGCGTGCTGCAAGCGCTGATGGCCGACATCGCCGCCGAAATGCAGGACGTGCCCGAAGTCGCCGCGCTCGCCAAGGATGCCGCCGCCATCGGCACTTGGATGGCCAGCGCCGATGCCACGCTCGACGACAAGCTGGCGGGCAGCGTGCCCTTCCTCACGATGTGCGCGGTCGCGGTGGCCGGCTGGCAGCTCGCCCGCCAGTCCCGCGCGTCCGGTTCGGTGGAGAAGACCGCAGTGACCAAAGTGTTCAACCGCACCATTGCGCCCGAGGCACGCGGGCTGGGCGCGGCGGCCATGGCAGGCGCAGCGCTGTACTACGATCTCGACAGTGCGACGCTGACCCGGTGAGTGCTGATAGGGTGAGCTCCGATCCGGCGAGCGGGGCCGAAGCAGTGCTGGCGCGAATCGCCGAAGCGCTCGAGCGGCTTGCCCCTCCCGCGCCGCCTGCCGCCGACTGGCTCGCCCATCCGGCATATGTCTGGATCGGGCTGAGCGCGCGCCCGGTCGATCCGCTGGAGGCCCCGCCGCTGCCGCTGATCTGCGGGGTCGATGCCCAAAAAGCCGCCGTCGCGGAGAACGTGGCGCGGCTGGCGCGCGGGGCTGCCGCGCACGATATGCTGCTGTGGGGCGCGCGCGGTATGGGCAAATCGGCGCTGGTGCGCGCCGCCGTTCTTGCCGCGCAGGCCAAGTATCCGGGCCGGATCGCGCTGGTCCAGGCCGCGCCTGATGAAAGCCTGGCCACCTTGCTTGCCGCGCTGCGCGATACGGGCCGGCAGTTCCTGATCCTGCTCGATGATCTGGGCTTCGATGCGGACGATGCCAGCTCCGCCCGCCGCTTGCGCTCGTGGCTCGAAGGCGGAGTCGAGGCGCGCCCGGCCAACGTGCGGCTTGCAGTCACGTCCAACCGCCGCGCGATCGTCGAGCGGCACATGAGCGAGCAGGACGACCCGATCAACCCGCGAGACGCGGTCGATGACCGGCTCGCGCTGGCGGACCGCTTCGGCCTGTCGCTCGGCTTCCATGCCTGCTCGCAGGACGATTACCTCGCGATTATCGCCGGCTATGCGGCCCACCTCGGGCTGGATTGGCAAGCCGAGGATGCGCTTGCCTGGTCCAAGCAACGCGGCAGCCGTTCGGGCCGCGTCGCGTGGCAGTTCGTCAACGAACTGGCCGGACGGGCAGACCGCAGCCTCTAAGGTTGGGGCTTGGTCAGATCCGAGGTCGTGCTCGGGCGCAGGATATACTTCGCATCGGCCTTGGGCGGGGGCGGCATGGGAGTCCCGGCGATCTCGGTGATCGCTGCAGCCGGTTTGGCGCCGGGGGCCACGACCCGCCAGATCACCCCGCCGGTGTCATCGCTCACCAGCAACGCGCCATCCTTGGCGAAGGCTAGCCAAGTCGGGCGGCCTTGCGTGGTGTTGTCCTTGGTCAGGAAGCCGGTCAGCACCGGCACCGGCGGCGCGGGCCACGGGTTGCCGTTGGCGTCGAACGGCACGAACACGACATCATAGCCCGAGAGCGGCTTGCGGTTCCACGAGCCGTGCCGCGCCACGAAGGCACCGCTGGCAAAGTGCGGGCCCATCAGGTTGCCGCCGCGCGCAAAGGCCAGCCCCAGCGCCGCAACGTGCGCGCCAAGGCCGTATTCGGGCTTGCGAACATAGGAGAACATGTCCTGCGGCATCGGCTCGGTCACCCGCCAGTCGATGTTCTTCTTCCAGTAGACCCACGGCCAGCCATACTGCGCGCCAAGCGGCACATTCGTCAGGTAATCGGGCACGAGGTCCGATCCCAGCATGTCGCGCTCGTTGACCGTAGTCCACAGCTCGCCGCTGCGCGGGTTCCAGTCGAGCCCATTGGGGTTGCGCAGCCCTTCGGCATAGAGGCGCGAACTGTGGCTGGTGAAATCATACTCATGGATCGCCGCGCGCCCGGTCTCCTTGTCGATCCCGTTCTCCGCAATGTTCGAGGACGAGCCGACCGTGACATAGAGCTTGGTGCCATCGGGGCTGAGCAGCAGGTTGCGCGCCCAGTGATTGCCGCCGCCGGGCAGGTCCATCAGCTTTTCGGGCTTGCCTTCCAGCGTGGTCTGCCCGGGCGTGAACGGCCATGACACCACTGCATCGCTGTTGCCGACATACAGCCGCCCCTCACGCAGCACCATGCCGAACGGTGAATTGAGCCCCGGATTGCTCATCACGAAGCGCTGGTTGGCCACACCGTCGCCATTGCTGTCGCGCAGCACCACAAGCTTGTTGGGCGAAGGCTCACCGGCCCCGGCGGAGGACAGGAGATACCCCATGACGAGCCCGGTAATGCCGCCGGGCCCGCGCTGCGGCGGACTGTTCGTCTCGGCCGCGAGCACATCGCCATTGGGCAGGACATAGAGCGTGCGCGGATGATCCAGCTTGTCGGCAAAGCGCGTCACCACCAGCCCATGCGCCGCCACCGGAGCCGCGCCATCCGCCCAGCCGACCGGCTTGGCGATGCCCACTGTCGGGAACCATTGCGACGCAGGTTCGGCCAGTTGCGGCTTGGGGCCGGTGGTCTTGTCGAGGCCGAACTGGGCCGTGTCGCCATGCAGCAGCCAGGCCGCGAACAGCCCGAGGGCGACAAGAAAGACGATGAACCCGATCAGGGACTTGCGCATGATAGTCATGGGCCCAAGTCTAGGACCCGCGCCGGTTTCCCGCAATGGCCCAATCTGGCGACAGGGCAAGTCGCGCCACGCGACTTGGGGCGCGGGTGCTGCTATGACGCCATGATGTATGACTTCGCCCCTGCACCCGGCCAGCCCAAGCCCGCACTCTACCGCGATCTTGTCGAAGCCGCGCTCGCCATCACTGCGGGCGAGCCCGATGCGGTGGCCAATATGGCCAATTGCGCCGCGCTCCTTGCCGCCTACTTGCCCGATTGCAACTGGACGGGCTTTTACCGGATGGTCGGCGGGGAACTCGTGCTCGGGCCGTTTGCGGGCAGGCCCGCCTGCATCCGCATCGCGCTGGGCCAAGGCGTGTGCGGCGCTGCGGCGGCCTCGGGCAAAACACAGCTGGTGCCGGATGTGCATGCCTTCCCCGGCCATATCGCCTGCGATGCCGCGAGCCGGTCAGAGCTGGTCGTGCCGGTGAAGCGCGCAGGTGCAGTGATCGCGGTGATCGACCTCGACAGCCCGCTGCTCGCGCGCTTCGATGCCGACGACGCCGCCGGTGTGGAAGCCCTCGCCGCCGCGATCGCCGAGCGGATCTGATCCGGCCTGCACAGCGCCAGCGCAGATTGTCCCACTTCGGGTCAGGCCCAAATGCGCAGATAGTCTAGGGCCAATCCCCATGGTAAACTTTGCGTTATTCATTGGGCTCGAGCTTGGGCCGGTGAAAGCGTCACTGAGGATTCCCATGGCCAATCCCCTTCGCTCCCTGATCGCACTGGCAGTTATGCTTGGCACTCTACTTCCCGGGCTTGTTCAGGCCCAGCCGACTCAGGCTCCGGCTCAGGCCGCGAACACCGCGGCGCCCGGGGTCTGGCAAGGACACTGGGAGGGCGGCGTGTGGCAAGGTCAGTGGACGCCCACTGATCCGGCTTACGGCTACTTGCCTGCCGCCGGGGGGGCCTATCCGGTCCAGACCGACCCGAACGACGCGGCTTTGGCCGAGCGCTGCCGCACCAACGGGCACCGCGGCAACGGCATTGGCGGCGCAGTGATTGGCGGCGTTGTTGGCGGGGTGATCGGCAACCGGATTGCTTCGGGCAACCGGGCGCTGGGCACGGTGGCTGGCGCGGCAGTTGGCGCGGTCGCCGGGAACGCGATCAGCAAGGCCGAGAGCCGCGCGCGCGAAAAGGCCCGCGAACAGGAATGCGCCGATTATTGGGCCCGGGCGACACCGCCGATGGGCTATCTTCCGCCGACGGGCGCGTATCAGCCGACGCCCGGGACGGCCTATGCCCCGCCCGCTTACGGGAATGGCTATGCATACGCGCCGATGGGCTATGTGATGGTTCCGACCGGCGCTCCGCAAGCGGCACCGCAGGCCCAGTCACCCTGTACCGAGACCCGGACGGTGACTTATGAATATGTACCGGTGACGCGGCGCTATTATAGCGCGCCTCCGCGCCGTCCGGTGTTTCACGACAAGCGGGTCAAGCTCCCGTCCGGGAGCTGAGCCCTATCAACCGCTGCCGGGCATGGCAGATTTGCCGGGCATGAGATCGACCACAACCCCGACTTCGTGGAGCGTGCCAGTGGGCAGGGACATGTAAACCCGCCCGGCGAAATCAACGTTGAATTGCGCAGCGGCGGTCTTGAACGTCCAGGCGAAGTCCTTCGAAGCAGGGGCCTCTTTTTCCCCGACCGGCCGCCGCTGCCCATCGAATGCGTCGATCCGCCCGCCTCTGGTGATGTAGTAGTCGTTCGGATCGTCATACAGGATCACGCGCGCGACCAGTGCAAGGTCCGAAGTACGGGAACCCGCACTATCCGGCACATAGCGGTTCTGCCGCATCGGCACGAGTTCGCGGTCATGCCGGGCCTGAGTCAGCTCAGCGTTCACGAACGCCTCGGCGTTCTGCCACCCATGGACGATGGCCGCGATCCGATCCTTCCGACCGGGATGTGTCGGCGTCGGTTGGTTCGGCAAGATCTTGGCTGCGGCTGATGTGGTTTCGGCCAGCGTGGCCCCAAGGCGCGCCAGCACAAAGCCCGAAAACTCGTCAGCCTCAAGCTCGTCGCGCCAGGGATTGGTCGACTGGTGCAAGGTATGCCCCGCGAGATGGTGGCCAACCTCGTGCGCAAGGATGCTCATGGCGCCCCAGTCGGGGCAAATGCGGTCTGCGACTTGCGCCATGAAGCGCGGATCGAACAGGATCACGCGCTGGCCATTGATGATCGCTGCCGCAGCCGGCGTCGACGGGTCCACGATCATATCGAAGTTCATCTCGAGCCCGCTGACCCGGACAATGCGCTCCACCTGCTCATGCGCTTCGGATATTTCGGCATCGTTGGGCTGGTCGGGCTGGTCCGTGTAGCCAAGGCCCCGCAAGCCCTGAATCTGCCCCTCTCTATGCCAGTAGTCGAGCATGCGGTTTTCGGACCATTCGCGCGCGCCCTGGCATTGCCCCTCCACCCGGGGCGGCGCGGTATGCGGCGAAGGCGCTTGAACCGGCTGAGCGCTGCCCATGGCAGGCAGGGCAAGCAGCAGCCCGGTCGCCACCGCTGACCACAGGTCAGGACGGGCCACGCTAAGCGCCGAACCGCGCGAAAAACCTCGCGTTGATTGCAGACGGCACGACGCCATCCGGTTGCCGAGCGGCGCTCTCAGCCGCCCCCCTTGCCAAAACGTCAGGCAAGAACCCTCTCCACCAAATATCCAAGTCGGATGTATATGGGATGGCACTAGGGATAAAGGTCTATTTTTTAGGCCGTCGAATTTAACTGGATGGTTAACAGAAATACAGGCGCTAGTTTTTAACTATACTGAAAGTATAAGTATATCTGCTACTCCGCACACCTCGGATTCCGGTGATTGTGACGGTATAAGTCACGCCGATTTCAATACCATCCGCGCGCCACGAGAGGCAATTGGGAAGCCCATACCCCTCGTTGTCGCTCGCTTGATCGCGGATCGGCACCGTCCGCGTGCCATCGCTGATAGTAACGTTTGATTGGCTGAAATCGACTTCGGCAACCGTGTCGGTTTCAGATTTGTCCTGCGTGACCGAGAACGAAAACCGCGCCCGGGGCGAGAAAAAAGATTTCGGATAACGGCCCTGCGGCCAGGCCACAAACGCCGGGACAGGCCTTGCAGAAGCCCTGCGCTCTTCGCTCTGACCGGGAAAATTGAAAACGGTCATGACCGCCGAGTCGACTCGCGTGCCGTTTGGCAGGACCGCTATCACCCGTCCAAGCGATGTCTGTGCAAGGTTGGGGTCAAGGATCCAGCGGCGATGGCCGATCTCGTCGCTATCGCCCTCGATCATCCATTCGGCCAGCATCGCGTTGTCGTCCTCATACGCGAGGTAGGGCGAGGAGACACCGCCGAGGAGATTGGAACTGCCCGCCGCGCGCGCGCCCGCAGCGGTCCAGCATTTCCAGGAAGGCGGCGGATCATGGCTGAGGTCGTTGTTCGCGGCCATCATCAGGGCCGCCTGCGCGGCCTGTGCTTCAAGATCGTGGTTATAGCGCACCGGAGCAAGGCCATGCCGGGCGCGCAAGGCATTGAGCGCTGCAACGAACGACGCTGTCACGTCCGGGCGCAACACGCCCGGACGGCACCGCGCCAGATCGGGAGGCTCGGCATAGAGCGCTGTTGTCCCGGCCCAGGACTGCCCGTCCATCTGGTCCGCAGAAGCAGGGTCGCCCGGACTGTCCTGGGCAGCCTCCTCGCCGGCTTCGGGGGGATCATCAATGCCCTGCGCCCACCCCGGCGCGGCGACAACCCCAAGCCAGCATGCAAGCGCGAGCAGACGGGAAGCGCGCACCATCACGCGCCCCTATCCGCGAACAACCGCCGACGAGTACCGGCCCAGCGCGGTCAAAGCTTGCGGCCGATCAGCTCCTTCATGATCTCGCTCGTGCCGCCGAAAATGCGCGTGACGCGCGCGCCGCGCCAGGCCTTGGCGATGGCGTATTCGTTCATGTAGCCTGCACCGCCGTGGAGCTGGAGGCACTTGTCCATGATCTCCCACTGCAGTTCGGTGTGCCATAGCTTCGCGGCCGCGCCTTCCTCGGCGGTCAGTTCGCGCTTGAGGTGGCGGGCCAGCGCCCAATCGAGGTGCGCCCAGCCAACTTGCAGCTTGGCCTTGAGATCGGCCAGCACGAAACGCGTGTTCTGGAAATCGAGGATCGGCTTGCCGAATGCCTTGCGCTCGCGCGTGAATTCCACCGTATCGTCAAACGCGCGCTGCGCCCCGGCCTGCGCCGAAACCGCGATCGAGAGGCGCTCCTGCGGCAGTTCGCTCATCAGATAGATGAAGCCCTTGCCCTCTTCGCCGAGGCAGTTGGTGATCGGCACGCGCACATCGTTGAAGAACAGCTCGGAGGT
>CAIKKO010000589.1 GCA_903828025.1 uncultured Sphingomonadales bacterium | reverse complement strand
GGCGTCGTTGTTTGGAGAAGAAAATGGCCGGGGCGCGGCATCGCGCGCCCCGGCCATGTCCGGATCAGGCCGACTGAAGGTTGACAGCCGAAGTCTTGCCGCGGCGATCGGTTTCCAGCTCATACGAAATGCGCTGGTCCTTATCGAGCGTGGTCATGCCAGCGCGCTCAACGGCCGAAATGTGAACGAAAGCGTCGCCGCCGCCGCCTTCAGGCGCGATAAAACCATAGCCCTTGTCGGCATTGAAAAATTTGACGGTTCCGGTGATCATGGGACGAATCCTTGTCCTAAGCATTGACGGGCATACGCAACAGCTGCGCATCCCGGCTTCGTGAGGCTATTTTTAGGACAAAGGGGTGAGCCTAGGCAGGCCCGATATCCGTCGAATGCGACGTCAGCGAGAGCCCCCTAGCACCTGCCCCTGAAAGAATCGAGCCTTCATCGCACATTGAAGCGTGAAAGCCGCCGCCCCCCTTTGCAGGTGCCTCAGCCATCCGAACCAATAGCCCAGTCGAAGCAGGCTGGCCAGTCGAAGCGGGCAGGCCGCACAGTTCTGCGCGGTCTCTTCTGGCTGCGGTGATTGCCAGCAGGCGTTGCGAAACCGGGCGATCCGCAGGCTAGACTCTTTTCCACTTAGATTGAAGCATAGCCGCTGTTTCTGAGGTAGTTTGCGCATTCCTGTGGTGGGAATGCGTCGAGGAGCGATCCGATGCGTTGCCAGGTGGTCTCGACGGTGCGTTCTGCGGCTTTGCGCAGGAGCAGTTTGAGCTTGGCAAAGACTTGCTCGATCGGGTTCAGATCGGGGGAGTAGGGCGGCAGGAACAGGAGTTTTGCACCCGCTGCCCGGATCGACTTGCGAACGGCGGCCCCTTTGTGGCTGCCGAGGTTGTCCATGATGACAACATCGCCCGGCGAGAGCGTCGGCACGAGGAACTGGATAACATAGGCGGTGAAGCTCTCACCGTTGATCGGCCCATCGAGCACGCAGGGCGCGTCGATCCGGTCGTGGCGAAGCGCGGCAAGGAAAGTGAGCGTCCGCCATTTGCCGAACGGGGCGTGCGCAACGAGCTTGCTGCCACGCGGCGACCAGCCCCGGATCGGTGTCATGTTGGTCTTGGCCCAGGTCTCGTCGATGAAGACCAGTCGCCTGGGATCAAGCCGGCTCTGATACTTCTTCCACTGCGCGCGCCGCCTGGCCACGGCCGGTCGTGCCTGCTCCTCGGCGAACAGGCTTTTTTTGAAGCTCATGCCCTCCGAACGCACCAGCCGCCACACCGACACCGGGCAGGTCGCAATGCCGCGCTCGGCCAGCTCGGCAACCAGCGCCTTGAGCGTCAGGTCGGGAACCGCATTCAGTCGCTCGATCACCAGCGCCCGGTGCGGCTCAAGCAGGCGCTTGCGATGCCCGCCCATCCGCTTGGCCGCCGCAGTCCCCGTCGACCGCTGACGCTGCGACCACTTCACCGCGCTCGCCACGCTCACGTCGAACAGAGTCGCCACTTCCCGACAACTCCGCCCCGACGCAACCGCCGCAGCAACACGTTCACGAAGATCGTTCGAATATGGTCTTGCCATCCATGCTGACCTCCATCCCAGCCAGCAGGTTGAATCAGATCATTGCCCAAATGGGATTCCCCAATCGATTCAATCAATCTGAAATCGACTCTAGAACGCCGGCCGGGGTATCCTGTCGCGCAAGCTCAGCACATTTCCCCCGCTATCAGCCGACGCATCGACCAATAGCGCCGCCGCACCCTCTCGGCACTGAAAGCAGCCGCATGACCAACGGTAACGCCGTTGGCCGAGTGGTCTGACGGCGCGGCTGATCCCGCCTTGTCTGACGGGGCGGCCAACCCGCCCGTCGCTGCCATATCGGAGTGGTGGGGTTTGTGTCTGGGCATGGCCAAGGCTACCTTCGCCTCAACCGAACCACGCCCATGGTTCGGAATGCTGCGCCGCCCATGCGCCGCAGAGGCCAGATGCCGTGCGGGGGGGACCGTAGCGGCCGCCGACCGGCCCGCTTTTGGGGGCAGATCCAGCAGAGCAACCGGCCGGTCCGCCGTGGACCGGCCAACACCGCGCCCGCTTTCAGAAACAGGCTGCGCAATCTGGCTTGGCGACAGCACGGCAACGGCCTGACGGTCAGGGGACTCACGGTCAGGGGCCTGACGATCAGGCACCGTTTTGGCCGCGCCCGCGCGGGTTGTCTTTCCAGCCCGGACGGGAGTCGCACTGGACGCCGCCGCCACTGCCCGCTCCGACACCGAACCAGACACCATTTGCGACGGCGCGATCCGGGCAGGCTTGGCCCGGTGCATCGCAATCTGCGCAGCCGGTGCCTGCTGCATGGCAGCCTTGGGCGGGGCGACAGCGGCGGTCTGCACAGCAGGCTGCTGGATAGCTTGCGGCTGTGCACTGGCGCTTTGCTGGCTCGCATGCCCGGTCAGTTCGGGCGGCAACGCCTCGGCATAATCCCACGCCGACGCTGGGCGCCGCATGACATCGTGAATATCGGAGGTCAGCACGGTTGTGCGCGGCCCCGGTCGCATAACCGGCGGAGCCAGCGAAATCTTGACCGGAGGAGCAGAGCCCGGACCATCGACCACAGGAGCCGCGCTGCCAGCAATCGCCGGTGTGCGATGGGTTGCCGCCAGCGCCGGTGCGGCCGCCGCTGTCGGGACCGGGCGGCTCACCACGTTGACCGGTGCCAGAAGCCCGGACGAAGCGGTGCGCCGGGTGGACTCGAGGATCAGCGCCGAACTGGCCGCAGCCAGCGCTGCGGTGCGCTGCGGTGCAGAACCAGCCCTTGCCGGTGCCGACTTCGCGGCCGCGAACGCCTTCGGCGCAGCAGAAGCCAAAGCGGCAGACGATGCGGCACCACCAGACGAGGGAGCGACACTGGCATCAACCCTGGCTTTGCCCGGCACAAACGTCGGCGCGTTCACCGCTGCGCTTGAAGCCAGCGCGTTTGCCGCTGCCGCAGGCGCGGCCTTGATCCCGTGCGCCTTGGCAGAACTGGACTGACGCGCTGCAGCCCCTCGAGTCCCAGCTTCTGCAGTCCCAGCCTCTGGGGTACCAGCCTCTGGGGCAAACGCCACATGCGGTGCGGTGCCACCTGACGGCTCAGCAAGCCCGCTCCCTTTACCGGCGTGCAGATCATGGCCGAAGGCCGGTTGCGGCAGAACGAGCCGGTTGCCCACCGGCCGCTGCGGCTGCGGTTTTTCTGCATCGCTGGCCGAAACCGCCTGCTCCGCCGCCCCTGTGCGCAGCAGCAGACCGGCACCGAGCAGCACCGAAGCGAAGCGGACGAAATTGATGGCAATTTTCCGCACCGGATGCGCTTGCACCTCCGGCAGCACGACCGAAGACTCCGCCGCACCGGGCAAGTCAGGCGCCGCTGCGCTATCGGAGACAACCGCCACCATAAATCGAACCTGCGTGCCTCCTGAAGCCACGAATGGACCTATAGGTTTTAGCCCTTAGCCGATTCGCATGCAGTCTTTATGACAAAGACGTCATTTACCAACTTTTCGTTCGAGCCGGTAAATTCGCTCAACGCCAAAGTCCTTGGCCAGCGCCAGTCGGCCAACATAGCGGCAGGCGAAAGCATCGGAGCACGTCATCTCGACCGCCGCCGCCATCGGCTCGGTCACATAAACCTGCCCGGGCGGGGTAATCGGCTCGACCCGCGCAGCGCGCGAGACTTCGGTGCCATAGTAGTTGGGCATGCCCGTCACCAGGTCTTCCACCGCATAGACCGAACCATAATGCGCGGCGATCCGCATGCCGCTCCCCGGCGGCAGACCGATTGCGCCCGCGTCGATCCCGGCCATGGCATCGCGCAAGGCGCACAGGATATCGGCAGCCGCGCGCACATCGCCAAGCGCAAGATAAAGCGCGTCGCCCCAAGTGTTGAGGCACTGGATCTGCGCGCGGTACCCGGCGAGCGCGCTGGCGCAGCGCCCCATCACTTCTGTCCAGAACTGGGGCATGACCGGCTCGGGCAGCCGCGAGAACCCCTTGTAGTCGGTAAACACGATGACTTGCAGCGCGCGGGCCGCACCGCCCCCGGTCGGCGGCGCAAACGCGCCGCGTGCGCGCGGAAGGTCTGCGCCATCGACCACCACGGTGCGCCCGCCCGCACTGCGCCAGCGCGCCACGTCTGCACCTGAGCCTGCAATCCCGCCGCTGGTAACGCCGTCCCATACCGCGATCTGCACCGCCTCGCCGCCGAGTTGTGCCGCCCGCAGCCGCGCCAGCCCCATCGCCACCTCGCTGCCGAACGCGATCTGGGTATCATCGCCGATATAGCGCATGGCCGAAGCACGGTGGGTGCTCGCGGCGGCGGCCAGACAGCGGCGATAGCGCGCCTCCCAGCCGGGCCCGCCCGGCCGCACTGAAAGCGCGAGGAAGTCCTCCTCGTCAAACGGCACCACCGCATGGAACTCAAGCCCCAGCGCGAGGCAGGTCTCGGCCACGACAATGTCCGCGCCGCAGGCCAGCGGGCCGAACGTGGCTTCGATCCGCTCGGCGGCGAATACCTCAGTTAGCGCGCGGCGCACCCGCTCCTCGGCCGCAGCGTCTTCGCGAAACATATGCCCGGTGTGGACCGCCGTGCGCAGCGGCCGGATCGGCTCGAGCGAAACCGCAGTTCCCGCGCAGGCCGGGCTGGCCAGCAGCGCGGTGAACTGGCGGAAGGTCGAGGCGCGCCCGGCCACGCTTGCGCCGGGACGGCCCGTCGCATCAACGAGCGCGGCGGAGGCTTCCGCGCCGCGCCCCAGCAGGAGCAGCGCTTCGGCGCACGTCGCCCTCGCCCAGTAGTCCTGCTCGGGCGCGTGCTGCGCGCCGGCCAGCGCGATTTCGGCAAAGCGCCGCGCCTCTGCCTGCGCGCCAGCCAGCGCGGCCATAGCAGCGGCGTTGATCGCAGAATAATAGTCGCCCATTGCAGCATGGACTGCAGCATAAGCCGTCGCGGCTTCGGAAAAACGGGCCGCCCGCTGGTCTGGCGGCGCGGCGAACGCGGCATCCTTGAGGATGCGTCCGCGCAGCGCGAGGCTGTCGGTATCGCCGCGCTCGCCGACGCGGGCCTCCTCGTAGCGGCGCAGCGCGCTTTGCCAATCGCCCATGCCCGCCAGCGCGCGCACTTCGATATAGGCGAGTTCGCTGTCAGCCGTGGCGGTTTCGGTCGCCAGATCGTAGGCGGTGAACACGTCGCCGCGCGCAAGCGCCGCGCGGGCAGCCGCGAGCAGCGGGCTGGTTTCATCGCTCATCGCAGCAATCCCCGATGCACACGCACAGCCGTGCCGATAAAGGTTTCAGGGGCCCAGCGCCGGGCGACTTGCGCCTCGCTCTGCGTGATCAGCGCCGCGCCCTCCGCCCGGCGTCCCGCGCGCACCAGGCAGGCCCCGCGCACGTTCTGCAGCCATGCCCCGCGCCAGGGCGTTGCCGCATGATCCTGCTTGATCAGCGGCGCGGCCTCTCCCAGCAGCGCGAGCCCGCGCGCCGTATCACCGGCATTGCAAGCGCTTTCGGCAGCATCAGTGAGCACCGGCCCAAGCATGGGGTGCTGCGACGCGCGTCCCAGCTCCGCTGCATGGGCATAAAGCGTCGCTGCCTCGGTAGCCCGCCCCGAATTGCTGCGCACAATCGCAAGGTTGCCATAGAAAAACACGAGGTCGTCGACTTTCTTGCCGCGCTGGCCTTCAACCACCGCGATGGCGCGTTCGAGCAAGGGCCCCGGTTCGGCAAAGCGGCGCTGGTCGATCAGCATGCGCGCCAGATTGTTGAGCGTGATGCCGAGATCGGGATGCTGCGGCCCGAGCACGCGCTCATCCCGCGCCAGATTTCCGCGATAGAGCGCCTCCGCCCCTTTGAGATCGCCGTTGGTATAGGCAATCGAGGCGAGCATGTTGCGGTTGTCGGTCACGCTCGGGCTGTTTTCGCCCTCCACCGCGAGGCGGATCGCCAGCGCCTCCATCACCAGTTTCCGCGCGGCCAAAAGATCGCGGCTGTAAAAGGCGTTCGTGCCCAGCGCTTCCAGATCGCGCGCGACATCGGCGCGGCTGTCGTCGCCAAGGCTGCGGTCGATTGCCAGAGCATCGCGCAGCAGGCCATCGGCGCCCTTGGTGTCGCCCTGCCCCGATTGGACCTGCCCGAGATCGAACAGCACGCGCGCGCGCAGCGCAGGGGTCACGCGCGGCGAACCGAGCAGAGTGCGCGCGCGGCGGAAATTTTCGGTGGCGCGCGCATAATCACCGAGCAGGGCCTGCGTTTCGCCCAGCGTGGTGAGCTGGCGCACTCGCACGTCGCCTTCATCGTGGTGCAGCTTCAAGGTCGCGCCAACGATCTCATAGCCGCGCCGATAGAGCCCCAGCGCGTTGTAGACTTCCGCCAGCGTGACGCCGAGATCGGCTTTGGCGGCGGGTTCCTTCTCCAGCCCGGTTTCGAGCATGCGCGCGCCCCGGTCCACCACTTCGCGCGCGGTGATCTTCTCACCCTCGCCTTGCGCGATCGAGGGATCGGACACGCGGAACATGCCCTTCACGAACGACAGCGTGCGTTCGGCAGTCATAGTGCGCTGCTCGGCGATGCGGCGCGCTTCCTCGGCCTGCTGGCGCGCGATGATCGCCGCGACCGCGAGCCCGGTGGTGATCGCAAAACCGATCGAGGACGCCCCTGCGATGATCGCCAGACGCCGCTGCCGCCGCGCCGCCTCGCGCTGGCGCAGCTCGTCGTAGGGCACGCCGAGCAGCCCCGCGAGCAGCTTGAGCTTGGCTCCCTGCTTGCCGTCCTGTCCGGGCCGCGCATCCGCTGCCAGTGGCTCGCCGTCCGCCCCCTCGAGGATGGCAGGCGGCAAAGCCGAGACTTCGGGATCGGCCGACATCGGCTCGCCGCTGACGATGATCAGCCGGATACGGTCGCGCCGTCCCATCGCGATGAACGCGCGGATCTCCTCGTTGACCCAGCGCGAACGCGCGCCATTGGGCGAGCAGATCACAATCAGAAAGGCCGAATCCTCCAGCCCCTGGCGCACCGCAGCGGCCAGATCTGCGCCGCTCGCCAGCTCGTCGCGGTCGCGGAACACGGGCGGCAGGCGCTTGCCCAGCGGCCCGAACGGCGTCTCGCGCCCGCGCAGGCGCGGCGGAATGCTGTAGCGTTCCAGCGCCCGATGGAGCCAGACCGCCCAGTTCCGGTCACGGTGGTTGTAGCTGATGAAGGCGCTGTACTTCAGACCCCGTCCCCCAATACTGCCACGATCCTGCCGCCCACGAACCCGCCGCCTTATGACAAACCGCACCATGCTTGCGCCGAGCTGTGCTAGGGCAAAGCACGGGGCGAGCGCAAATGCTACAGCTCGAGGGAAACTCTCACCATGGCACGCAGCCGACGCCTAGTGATAGATGACAACCACTCCTGGCTATTGCGGGCGGACTTTCTCGCCGATCCCAGCGCCGGGCCTGACGGCACCATCGACCACGGCGATGCCGATTATATCATCCTCTCGGCAGACGGTTCAGGCGATGAGGGCCTCACCGTCAGCCCGCCCCTTTACCAGAGCGCGTCTGAGGCATTCCAGACCTTCGTGGTCTGGGGCAAAGGGGTTGTCTCGTTTGGCGCGCCGACCGCGGATCAGATCGCCTTCATGGCCACTGCCGATGCGGCTACCGATCTCGGAAAATTTCCCGGCGTCTTCATCGAGGCGGGTTATACCGATCCCGCAACATCCGACATCTTCATCGGCATTCGCGACCCCAATGTCATCGGTTTGAGCAACGCCTATACCACCATCCAGTTCGGCACGTCCTCCATCAGTATCTACGCGGACCATGTCGATCTGAGCGGCCCGGGCGTGATTGATCTGGGCACCGGGGTGCGGCTTACTGCGAGCGATGCCGGCGGCAGCACCTTCCGCCTTGCCAGCCTGATCCATCTCGACGGAACTGCGGGTGACGATGTGCTCACCGGCACCGCGGCGCCCCAAACCATCCATGGCTTTGGCGGTCAGGACACGATCACCGCCGGCACTGGATCGAGCGACATATATGGCGATGGCGGCAACGACACGCTGATCGGCGGCATCGGCAAGGACCACCTGTTCGGCGGCGACGGCAACGATACGATCCGCGGAAACAACGGCGACACGGTCGATGCCGGTAGCGGCAACGACACGATCTATGCCGAGCGCGGCATGACGGTGGCCGGCGGCGACGGGATCGACCGGCTCGTGCTCGATTTCACCGGGCTCGGCGTCCCGATCGACACCGCGCTGCCCGACGGGCCGGACGCGACGATCGCCAGCATCGGGACCAGCTATACCAGCATCGAGCGCTTCGACATTACGGGCGGCAGCGGCAACGACACGCTGCGCGGCAACGGGCAGGCCAACACGATCCTCGGCGGCGCAGGAGCCGATGTGATTGATGGCGGTGCGGGCAGCGATGTGCTTGATGCGGGTGTCGGCGGGCCAGCGCCGGAAGAGGTCGTCACCACGTTCAGCAACGATTCGACAGCGCCGGTCGCCATCGACGGCGCGTTCAGCGCGAAAGCAGGCGCATCACCGCAAGCAGTGATCGAGTTTCAGGAGCCCGCTTTCAACCATATCGACGGCTTCTACAGCTTCGATGTCGGACTGGGAGGCCACCTCGTGGTGGCAAGCGACATCAACCAGCCGCTGCTCAGCGGCTACACCTTCAACTTGTTCGATACTGCGGGCAACCAGATCGCAACCAGCGGTTCCGACCTTCCTCTCGACGTCGCCGATCTCCAGGCGGGCCGCTATGTCCTTCGGGTCACGAGCGATGGTACCGGATCTTTCGAGACCGGCCTCGTCGAAGTCAATCTCTCCACCGCGGTGCCGCCCGATCGCCACAATGTGCTCACCGGCGGGACGGGCAACGACACCTACTATGTCCACCAGGCTGACGATGTGGTCATCGAAAAGCCCAAGGAAGGCACCGACACCGTCATTGCCGATCTTTCGTGGACGCTGTCCGCCAATGTCGAGAATCTCACGCTCAAAGCCGGCGCGGGCGCGATCAACGGCGCGGGCAATGCGCTTGCCAACACGGTGACCGGCAACGAAAGCGCCAACATCCTCAACGGCGGCAGCGGCAATGACACGCTGATCGGCGGGGGCGGAGACGATATCCTGCGCGGCGATACGGGGGCCGACCATATGGAAGGCGGGACCGGAAACGATGCCTACCGGGTCGACAATCCCGGCGATATCGTGGTCGAGAAGCCGGGCGAAGGCATCGACAAAGTGATCTCCAGCATTTCCTACACGCTCACCGCCAATACAGAAAACCTGATCCTCACGGGAACAGACGCGATCAACGGCACAGGCAACGAACTCGCCAACCAGATCACCGGCAACGCCGCCGCCAATGTGCTCGATGGCGGCGCAGGTATTGACGTGATGCTCGGCGGCGGCGGGGATGACACCTATTACGTCGATAACCGCAGCGACCACGTCTACGAAACCGTGACTGCCGGAAGCACGGTGGATGCAGGCGGCATCGATACCGTGATGAGCTCCGCGACGTACACGCTCGCGGCCGCTGGACGCCAATTTGTGGAAAACCTTACGCTGACCGGCAGCGCCGCGATCAGCGCCACCGGCAACGAGCTGGCCAACCGCATCAGCGGCAACAACAGCGCCAACACACTGGTCGGAAATGGCGGCGACGATACGCTGGTGGGCTATAACGGCAACGACACGCTCTATGGCGGCGCGGGCAACGATGTGCTGATCGCGGGTAGCGGCGATGACCGGCTCGATCCGGGCACCGGCAGGGATGCCATGACCGGCGGCCTGGGAGCAGACACGTTCGTGTTCAGCAACGCGGGCGTCGCGGATGCAACCTCGCAGACGCTGGCCGACCGGATCAGCGACTTCAGCCACGCCGAGCACGACCGCATCGACTTGCGCGCGGTGGACGCCAATCTTCTGGCCGGAGGAGATCAGGCCTTCAGCTTCATCGGCACCGCAGCCTTCGGCCATCATGCCGGGGAACTGCGCATCGAGCACACCGCGACCGCCACGTTCGTCGAGGGCGATGTAAACGGCGACGGCGTGGCCGACGGCTTTATCCGGCTCGCTCCGGGGCTCACGCTGGTGGCGGGCGACTTCCTGCTCTGAAAGCGCATCGCGCGCCCGGTTGACGCGGGGCCAAGTCTTGGCCAGCGAGCGGGCAGCTTACCGCCACCGGGGAACCGCATCGCATGTCTGCACCAACGCCGCCCTTTCCGGGCCAGTTCGAACCCGCCGCCGATGCCGCGTGGGACGGCTGGCATCACTACGCCGGAACCGACCCCTTCGAAGACGCGATCGGTCCGTTCTTCGTCCGGCGTGACGAGCAGGGCATCGTCACCGGATTTCGTCCGGGCCCGCTCAACTGCAACAGCCATGGCACGATCCACGGCGGCTGCATGATGACCTTTGCCGACTTTTCGCTGTTCATGATTGCCGGGTCGGGCGGGCAGGAAGTGAACGGCGTGACGGTTGCATTCACCTGCGAGTTCGTGGGGCCTGCCAAACCCGGCCAGCTGCTGCTGGCGCGCGGCGAACTGGTCAAGGCCGGTCGCAGCCTCGTCTTCGCGCGCGGGCTGATCACGGCCGACGGAAAACCGGCAACGGCCTTCTCGGGCACGATCATGCGCGCGCCTGCCCCGCCCTCGCACTGAGAACCCACCCCAAACCCCTCCCGCAAGCGGGAGGGCTTCAGCCTTGGCCATCCCGGCGCGCGCAGGCCTTACTTCTCCCCTCCCGCTTGCGGGAGGGGCCGGGGGTGGGCCCTTCTTCAGGCCATCAACCGATGCGCTTGCCGGTCATCGGGAAGCTGCCGAACATCCCGGCAGTGACCGTGCCGGTCACGTCATCACCCTCGATGGTCGCCTTGCAATCGAGCTTCATCGGCATCGGCACGGTAATGTCGCTGCTCCAGCTGATGGTGTTGCCATCAACCGCACCGCCAGTAATCGCGAGATTGCCCATGGGGCCGGAATTGCTGCCGCTGAACGTATCGCCATCGACTTCGACGGTCAGGATCGAGGTTTGATCGCCCATCGGCGAACGGGTGACGCATTCATACTTGCCGACAACGGACATGGGCCTCTCCTCTTGTGGCTGAGCTGCGGAACAATCACTTTGCCTACATGAATGTCAATAGCATGACACGCGCGTGAGCGGTTGACGCAGCGCACACGAGCCGTGACAACCGCGCTCAGGCCCGCACCGCGCGTGGCCGCCCGGAGCATTCGAACCCGCGTGAATCCCGCTTCCACGTCCTCGATCCTGCAAGACGGGTTTCTGCTGCTGGGCTTTGCGCTGGCCTTCGTGCTGCTGTTCCGGCGGCTGGGGCTGGGCGCGACGCTGGGTTATCTGGTCGCGGGCGCGCTGCTGGGGCCGCATGCGCTGCACCTCGTCGGCGATGCCGAGCAGAAAATGGGCATTGCCGAGCTTGGCATCACGCTGCTGCTGTTCCTTGTCGGGCTCGAACTGGATCCCGCCAAGCTGTGGCGGATGAAGCGCGACATTCTCGGGCTCGGGCTGTTGCAGGTGACCGCCTGCGGGCTCGCGGTGGCGGGCGTGATCATGCTCACCACCACGTTCTCGCCCGCCGCCGCGCTCGCGCTCGGGCTGCCGCTGGCGCTGTCGTCCACCGCGCAAGTCTTGCCGATGCTGCAGTCCTCGGGCCGGATGAAGACCCGCTTTGGCGAGCGCGCCTTCTCGATCCTGCTGTTTCAGGATCTCTCGATCATCCCGCTGATCACGATCATCACCGCACTCAGCCGCAATCCAGCCGATGCCGGAGGCCCGCCGGGCTGGCTGCTCGGGCTCTATACCGTGGGCGCGATTGCGGGGCTGGTCGCGGCGGGCCGCTTCCTCATCCGCCCGCTGTTCCGCCTGATCGGCAATCTGGGCGAGCGCGAGATGTTCGTGGTGGCGGCGTTGTTCACGGTCATGGCCTCGGCCGCGGTGATGGAAATGCTGGGCCTTTCGACCGCGCTCGGCGCGTTCATCGCGGGCGTGATGCTGGCCGACAGCCCCTATCGCCACGAGCTGGAAGCCGATGTCGAACCGTTCCGTTCGATCCTGCTCGGGCTGTTCTTCCTTGCGGTCGGCATGATGCTCGATCTCGGCGCGATCGCGCGCGATCCGCTGTTCGTGCTGTCGATGGCGCTGATGCTGATCACGGTGAAGGCCGCCGTGCTGTTCGTGATCGCGCGCCTGTTCGGGATGCCGTGGCGCGGGGCGATGGCGCTGGGCCTGTTGCTCAGCCAAGGCGGCGAGTTCGGCTTCGTGCTGTTTGCGCAGGCGAGCCACGCGCTGCTGATTGCACCCGAAGCCGCCAGCCTGTTCGGCGCGGTGGTCACGCTGTCGATGGCCACCACGCCGTTCCTGATGATGGCCACGCGCCGCTTCCGCGCCGAGCCGGTGGCCGCGACCAGCGAGCGCGAGGGCCCCCAGAACGATTGCGCCAACGCGCTGATCGTCGGCTACGGGCGCTTCGGTCAGGCGGTCGGGCAAGTGCTGCAGGCAAGCGGCATTTCGGTTACGCTGATCGACACCGATGTCGCCATGATCGACGTGGCGGGCACTTTCGGCGCCAAAGTCTATTTCGGCGACGGCACGCGGATCGACATGCTGCGTCAGGCCGGTGCGGCCGATGCCGAAATGATCCTGTTCTGCCTCGATGGCGACCAGCTTGAGGCCGCGATGCTGGCGGCGGTGCACGAGGCGTTCCCCCGTGCGGCGATTTATGTCCGCGCGTTTGATCGGCGCGCGGTGATCAAGCTGCGCCATGCGCCGGTGAACCTGATCGTGCGCGAGACGTTCGAATCCGCCATCGCCATGGCCCGCGCTGCGCTCGACAACGCGGGGCTGAGCAACGAGGCGATCACCCGCGCCGAAACCCTGTTCCGCGCGCGCGATACCGAGCGGCTCGACCTGCAGATCGAAAGCGGCGACCCGCGCACAGCGCGCGACCGCATCCTCACCGCGCCGGAGCCTCAGGAGGTTGCGGGGGAACCCGGCTAGGTAGTTGCCCTTGGATTGCCATTTCGATGCGCCTGCATGATTTGTGCATGCGACCGCATCAAATCCTGATGCAGCTGCATCGAAAGGCCTCCAGCACCATGGCCAAGCCTGCCGCGATGACTTTGCTGGCGTGGACGCGCCTGCTGCGCGCTGCTGATCTGGCAGGTCAGCACTGCGCCGCGACGCTCCGCGCGGCAGGATTGCCGCCGCCGGAGTGGTACGACGTGCTGCTCACGCTCGAACGCGGCGGTCCCCAGCGTCCGCGCGCGCTTCAGGTGGCGCTGGGGACCGAGCAATACGCGCTCTCGCGCCTGCTTGACCGGATCGTGAAGGCCGGGCTCGTCACCCGCACCCCCTGCCCCGATGACGCGCGCGGCCACACCCTCGATCTCACGCACGAAGGCAGAGCCATGCGCGCCGCGATGTGGCCGGTCTATGCCAGATCCATCGAGGATGCGTTCGGCGGGCGGGTGGATGATGAAGCTCGCGCCGCGCTGGCAGGTCTGCTCGCGCCGCTGGCTCAGCCGGTCGCCGCTTAGCAAGCGAGTCCCGCTCCTCCGGCGCCGTGCGGCGCGGGGGCGAGATCACTGCTGGTGTCCGAGCCGGGCCGCTACCGCGAGGGTGGCATCGCCGAGGCCGGACCGCCCAAATTGCGCGCCAGCCGCGCACCGAGCTGGATACCCGGGCGTTCGATCAGGGTAAGGCAGGCCAGTGCGCCGAGATACGTGAACCCAATGGTCGCGCCGGAGATTACTGCAGCCCGCGCCGTGCCGTCCAGACCAAAGCGGATACAGGCATAGGCCG
>CAIKKO010000588.1 GCA_903828025.1 uncultured Sphingomonadales bacterium | reverse complement strand
GCTTTGATCCGGGGCCGCCTTCGGTGCTGGCTGCGCAAGGGGCGCGGCGCGTTCGAGGCGGAAGGTGGCGAGCACGGTCAGCAGCAGCGCGGAACCGGCCACGCCGCCCGAAACTTCGACCAGCCGCATCCACGAGAACGGATCGAGCAATGCGCCGGCGGTCCCAGCCGAGATCACGATGCCCATGACCATCATGATCCACGTAACCGCAGCAGCGGCCGCGCGGCGCTGCGGTGCGACGCCAGAGGCAAGGAGCGCGAGAAGCGAAGTCCCCGAAGCGCCGACGCCCGCACCGATCATCACGAAACCGAAGATGGCGAGCGCGTTGGACAGCGCCGGATGGGCTGCGCCCAGTGGGAGGGCGAGGACCGCAAGCATCGCGCCGCTGCCCAGCACGGCCATGCCGCCAATCATCCACGGCGTGCGGCGGTGGCCGAGATCCGAGCCGTGGCCCCAGACCGGCCGCGCCAGTTGCACCGCATAATGCAGCGCCACCAGCCCCGCCGGGATCGCCGCAGCCATGCCATATTCCACGACCATGACCCGGTTGAGCAACGAGGTAGCCAGCATCACGACCGCGCCGATGCTCGCCTGAACGAGCCCCAACCGGACAATCGAGAACCAGCCGAAGCCCATCACCAATGGCCGCCAAGACCACCGGCGGCGGCCAGCATGCCCAGCACATAAAGGCTCACGCCCGTGGCGCTGTACCACGGCGTATAGCGCGCGGGATCGCTGAGCAGGCGCGGCATCAGCGCGAACTGCGCGGCCAGCACCAGCGCGATGATCACTGCCGACAGAGTGAGGCCCCATTGCACCAGGAATGCGATCACGATCACTTGCGCGAGCGCCATCTCACCGCAGGCCAGCAGCGCCGCATTGCGCACGCCGAGCACAACCGGCAGCGAGCGCACCCCGGTTTGAATATCGCCCTCTACTGCTTTGAAATCATTGAGAGTCATAATCCCATGCACACCGAGGCTATAGAGCACGAGCACGATCAGCACGGGCGTGGCCGGCAAAGTGCTCGTCATCACGGCCGCGCCGGTGAACCAGCTCAATCCTTCATAAGTGAGGCCGACCAGCAAGGGCCCCCACCAGCCGCTGACCTTGAGACGGAACGGCGGTGCGCTGTAAGCCCAAGCGGAGAGCAGCCCGACCACGGTGGCGACCATGACCCAGATGCCCAGCGCCGCGCCGACAGCGAAGGCAATGACCGAACCGGCACAGGCGATCCAAAAGCCCCAGCGACCAGGAATACGGCCCGAAGGGATCGGGCGGTTCGGTTCGTTAATTGCATCGACATGCCGGTCGAACCAGTCGTTGATCGCCTGGCTGTTGCCGCACACCAGCGGCCCGGCCAGCATCCCTCCCAACACGATGGGAAGCCAATGTCCGCTGGCGGGTTGACCTGAGGAAACCACGCCGCACATGAAGGCCCAAATCGGCGGAAACCAGGTAATCGGCTTGAGCAATTCCAGCACGTCGCGCAAGGCGGGACTGTGAATGGCAGGGACCGTGCCGGTAGCCTGCATTTCGGCCGGATTGGCGGGTTGCGTCATGCCTCGTAAGGTATGGTTGACACTTCGGAGTGTCAATTGATTCTTACAGCCGAATGAGGGCCCTATTCGGCCTCGCCGACAAGATTGCCGAGGCCGTAGCGGTGCAGCTTCGAATAGAGGCTCTGGCGGCTTAGCCCGAGGATTTCTGCGGCCGAAGCGCGGTTGTCAGAGGTGTAGGCAAGCGCCGCCTCAATGCACAGGCGCTCGATCAGATCTGTGCTCTCGCGCACGATCTCCTTGAGCGAGGCGCGGCCGACCAATTCGGTGAGTTGCTCGACTGATCGCGGAAGATCGAGCGGTGTGGGCGGCAGATCGCGCAGGCGGCGGCCGATTTCGCGGATGGCAAAGCCATAGCACGGCGAATCGCCCGAAGTGCGCACCGCTGAAAGTTCGACCGGCTCCTCAAGATCGGAGCCCTGCGCGCGCACGACGGTACTCACATTGCGAGCGAGGCCATACTTGGTCAGCTGGCCTTCGATCAGATCGAGATCGATCCCCGGGCGACCGACGTATTCGCCAAGCTGGCGGCCACGGATTTGATCGAGCGAGGCAGCACGGGCCAATTCGAGAAACGCGATATTGGCCGCGATGATGCGCATCTTGGAATCCGCGACAACAAAGGCATCGGGCATCCGCTCGACAATATCGAGCAGAGTGGCCGCGCCTTCGGGCGTGCGCGCATTCGCCGACGCGAGCCGGACGAGCAGATAGCGCCCACCGAGCTGCCGAAAGCCGGTGGCCGACAGAGAAAGCTGCTGGCGCGCGGGATCGAGTTCGACCGTTAGCGGGGAGACTTCGGACGTGGTGAGCACAGCGCCCAAATAGGCGACAAGCGCATCGCGAGAGCCGCGCGCCACCATCCCGGTGAGCTTGGTGCCGACAAGGCTGCCCGGGCGTGCTTCGAGCAGGGCATGCGCTGCCGGATTGGCCTCCTGGATGCGCTGGCTGTCGGCTTCTACGAGCAGCACTGGCTCCGATGAAAGATCGAACAGCAGGCGGTAGCGCGTCTCGATCTGGCGGAGGCGCATATAATCGCGCTCCAGCGATTGCTGGGCCTGAAGCAGACGCTGCTGGAGCACCACCGCGTGGCGCATGTCGCGCCCCACCGCGATCAGGCGCGTGCCGCTGGAGATGCTGATAATAAGATAGCGCACCGGTATGTCGCCGTCCGCGCTGGTGTGGTTGATCTGGCGCCACCGCTTACCAGAATCACCGGGATCCAGCGCCAGCATATCCCTGATCTTGCTGCGGCTTTCGACAGTGACGGTGGCTTCGAAGGGCTGGCCGATCCAGGTGTCGCAGCCGGGAAAATCCTGGCGATTCGCCGCCACATCGACAATCCGGCCGTCAGGATCGAGCGAAAGGGTTAGATCGCCAGACGCCAGCAGGAGCCGGACGGTATCGGAAGCGTCTATCGCTCCGAGCGCGGCTTCTGCTCGCGTGAATGGCGTTTTTTCCGCAATAGTTCGCTCGGGTTCGATCATGTCCGTGCCCGGCCCTAGCCGGCGTTCACGATCCGGTGGCTGACCGCGCCGACCAAACGGTTGGCGAGAGCAAGCGCTCCGGGTG
>CAIKKO010000587.1 GCA_903828025.1 uncultured Sphingomonadales bacterium | reverse complement strand
GTCGTGATAGAATCCATGGCAAGTTCCTCTCCGTTGAAGGAACTCCACCGTCGCAGGGCAACGACGCCCCGCTAAAGCCTCACCAATACTACGCTATGTCACCCCAAGCGACTCTCCCGCGAAGCGGGTTCGTGCTCTGGTGGGGAGCAGACGTTCACACCTGCCAGAACGTCACCGCAAAATTGTCATCATCATCGATCAGTTCGATCCTGAATTGCCGATCTGGCATGTCACGGCGTAATTTCGCATCGAGCATGTCCACCATTATTGTTCCGACATATCGCGCTCGCTCATTTGCAACAGCTTCGACTTCCCCGTCTCCCCGAAAGAAATGCTCGAGACTGTTGTAATTCAACATGGCTTCGATCTGTTGGCGGGTGCTGCGTGCCGCCTGGTTAATCTCTAAGTTCTTGAGCGAGAAATCGTGCCGAAGCACGTAGTCATTGTGAATGACAAGCTTCGGCCAAAAGAGTGCGGTGTAAGCAACTGCTTCATCGGATCGTGCGACGCCGCAGAGCCAATCCTCTGGGCTAATCCCACTGCCATCGTTCCAAGTTTGGAGCTCGGGGATTAGCGCTGCCATGTTTGCCATGTCGCGATGTTACAGCCCGAAGGATCGTCTGCAAATAGGCGAAAGCAGCCATCGTCGTTTAGGCCCGTGGATGCGCGTTTCGGTACACGTCCAGCAGCGTCGCCGCGTCCACCTTCGTATAGATCTGCGTCGAGGACAGGCTCGCGTGGCCGAGCAGTTCCTGCAGGCTGCGCAAATCCGCGCCCGCACCCAGCAGATGCGTCGCGAAGCTGTGGCGCAGCGCGTGGGGGGTGGCGGTGGCGGGCAGGCCGAGCACCACGCGTGCGCGGGCGACAGCGCGCTGGATCATGCCTTGCGCGAGCGGGCCGCCTTTGACGCCGCGAAACAGCGGTTCGCTGCGCTTCAGTGCGAAGGGGACGTGGGCGGCGTAGTCTTCCACCGCCGCCTTCACGATGGGCAGGATAGGCACGACGCGCTGGCGGCCGCCTTTGCCGGTGACGGTAAGCGCATCGCCCAGCGGGAGGACCGAGGCAGGGAGCGCAAGCGCTTCGGCAATGCGCAGGCCTGCGCCGTAGAGCAGCAGCAGGACGGCGCGGTCGCGCGCACCGATCCAGGGTTCGGCGCCTTCGTCCGCGACCATCGCGGCGAGGTTGACCGCGTCGTCGGGCGTGACCGGGCGCGGCAGGCCCTTCTTGATGCGTGGGCCCCGGATGCGCGGGGGCGGGGCAGCGGCGCCTCCGGCCTGCGTGCGGGCAAACGCGAGGAAAGCCTTGAGTGCGGACAATTCGCGCGCTGCGGAAACGTTGCCGATGCCGCCCGCGCGGCGGGCCGCAAGCTGGGTGCGCACATCGCCAACATCGAGCGCGGCGAGCGAGGCCCAGTCCTGCGGTTCGGGCAGCGCGGCGAGCAGGCGCGCGGCGGTCGCGCCGTAGGCCCGCACCGTGTGCGGCGAGCGGCGGCGCGCGAGCGCGAGGTGATCGTGCCAGGCTTCGAGCAGATCGGGCGTGCTCATGCGCTGACCAGCGCAGCAGGCACGAGTTCGCCAAGCAGGCCATTGAGCAGCGGCATGCCCTGCTGCGTCACGATCAGCCGGTCACCGCGTGTCGTGAGCAGGCCTTGCGATGCGTAAAACGCGCGCTTGGCGGGGTCGATCAGGTCGGTTTCAGCCAGACCGAAGCGCTGAGCGAGCGCGGCGGGGGCAATGCCTTCATCGAGCCTGAGGCCCATCAGCAGCGCTTCTGCGGCCTGTTCGCGGGAGGCCAACTCGCGCACTTCGGCGATGCCGTGGTGTTGCGCGCTGACCGCCTTGAGGAAATTCTCGGGCTTGCGGTGGCGCACCGTGGCGAAGCCGCCGCGCCTGCCATGCGCGCCGGGGCCAATCCCGGCGTAGTCCTGATAGCGCCAGTAGGTGAGGTTGTGGCGGCTTTCCTCGCCGGGGCGGGCGTGGTTGCTGATCTCGTAAGCCGGTAGCCCGGCGGCGGTGTTCATCTCGCGGGTCAGCGCGAAGAGATCGCCCGCCGCGTCGTCATCCAGCGGGGTGAAGCGGCCTTCGCGCACCAGCGTGGCGAAGCGCGTGCCGGGCTCGATGGTGAGTTGATAAAGCGAGAGGTGGCCGGTGCCGAGCGCCAGCGCGCGGGCGAGTTCAGCGCTCCACAGCGCCTCGGTGTGATCGGGGCGGGCGTAGATCAGATCGAAGCTGACGCGGGCGAAATGGCGCTGGGCAACTTCCAGCGCGGCGAGGCCTTCGGATGCGTTGTGGAGGCGGCCAAGGAAGGTGAGGGCAGCATCGTCCAGCGCCTGCAGGCCAAGCGAGACGCGGTTGATGCCCACGCCGGCGAGCGCGGCGAAGTTGGCGGCCTCGACCGAGGAGGGGTTGGCCTCCAGTGTGATCTCGATATCGGGCGCGAAAGTCCAGTGGCGGCTGGCGGCTTCGATCAGCGATGCAACCAATGCGGGCGGCATGAGCGAAGGCGTGCCGCCGCCGAAAAAGATCGAGGTCAGCGTTCGGCCCTGCGTGAGCGCGGCTTCATGCGCCATGTCTGCCAGCAGCGCGGATTGCCATTCGGCCAGATCGGTCCGCTCGCGCACGTGGCTATTGAAATCACAATAGGGGCACTTGGCGAGACAGAACGGCCAGTGGATATACAAGGCGAAGGCCATGCCCTTTCCAGCCTGAGTCGGGCCCGTAAAGTCAAGGGAAAGCGAATATGCGCAGCAGAATGAAGGCCCCCGGGGCAGCGATTGCGATGTTGCTGGCGCTGGCCTTGGTGGCAGGGCATCCGGCTGCTGCACAAGTAACCTCGCTGCCTGCCGAAGCCATCGCCCAGCGGCTGCTAGTGGCACACAACGCCGAGCGGGCGCGATTGGGCCTCAAACCGTTGGTGTGGAGCGCAAAGCTGGCTGAACACGCCAAGAGCTGGTCCCAGTCGCTCGCCGTGTCCGACATGATGGAGCATTCGGTGGCGGCGGCCGAGGGCGGCGAGGGCGAGAACCTGGGGTTCGGGAGCAAGGGCGACTATACTCCCGAGGAGATGGTCGGTTTCTTTATCGACGAGGGCAAACAGTTCAAGCGCGGCGTGTTCCCGGATGTTTCGACCACCGGCCGCTGGGAGGACGTGGGCCACTACACCCAGCTGATCTGGCAGAGCACGCGCGAAGTCGGCTGCGCGATCACCAGCAACCCGCGCCGCGATGTGCTGGTGTGCCGCTATTTGCCGGCGGGCAATACGGTGGGGCAGCCGGTTTTTGATTACACCGCGCCCGCGCCGAAGCCGGTGGTGGCAACGGGCGCCTCGGCGGCGGACCCCGCAGCGGTCAGTCCGTCAAAGCCTCGGAAACGAGCTTCGAAAAAGCATCGGCGCGGTGGCTGATGCGGTGCTTTTCGGCCGGGTCCAGCTCGGCAAATGTGCGTGTATCCCCCGTGGGCACGAACACCGGATCATAGCCGAAGCCTAGCGTGCCGCGCGGCGGCCAGGTGAGCGTGCCCGGGGCGCGGCCTTCGAACACCATCGCGCGGCCATCGGGCCACGCCAGCGCGAGCACGCAGGCGAACCAGCAATCGCGCGGGGTGTCGGGGCCAAGTTCGGCGAGTTTGCCCTCGACTTTGCCCATCGCCATGTACCAATCGCGGCCCGGCCCGCCTTCGAAGGGCGCGGCTTCGGCCCAATCGGCGGTGTAGACGCCGGGTGCGCCGCCCAGAGCGCTGACGCAGAGGCCGGAATCATCCGCCAGCGCAGGCAGGCCCGAGGCGCTGGCCGAAGCGTGGGCCTTGATGAGCGCGTTCTCGGCAAAGGTCGTGCCGGTTTCGGCAGGTTCGGGCAGGCCGAGTTCGCCCGCCGAGAGGCATTCCATCCCGAAAGGTGCCAGCAGCGCCCGGATCTCGCGCAACTTGCCCGCGTTGTGCGTGGCGATGACGAGCTTTCCGGGCGGCAGCAGGCGTGTCACCGGGCGACCGCTTTCTCTTGCGCCGCAAAGATCTCCGTGCAGCCGATGCGGGCAAGGCGCAGGAGGCGCAGGAGGCCGTCCTCGTCATACGTCGCGCCTTCGGCAGTGGCCTGGACTTCGGCGATATGGCCGCCCTCGATCAGCACGAAGTTGGCGTCCGCGTCAGCGGAGCTGTCCTCGATATAGTCGAGATCGAGCACAGGGGTGCCGTTGTGGATGCCGCAGGAGATGGCTGCGACCTTGCGGGTCAGCGGGTCTTCGGTGATCGCACCGCTGGCCATCAGGCCCTGCACGGCGAGGCGCAAGGCGATCCACGCGCCCGAGATCGAGGCTGTGCGGGTGCCGCCGTCGGCCTGGATCACGTCGCAGTCCAAGGTGATCTGGCGTTCACCGAGCTTCTTCATGTCGGTGACGGCGCGCAAGCTGCGGCCGATCAGGCGCTGGATTTCCTGCGTGCGGCCCGATTGCTTGCCCTTGGCCGCCTCACGGCTGCCGCGCGTGTGCGTGGCGCGGGGGAGCATCGAGTATTCCGCCGTAACCCAGCCTTCGCCCTTGCCGCGCATGAACGGGGGCACGCGCTCTTCGACTGAGGCGGTGACGAGCACTTTGGTATCGCCAAAGCCGATCAGCACCGACCCTTCGGCGTGCTTGGTGAAACCGGTCTCGATCGTGATGGCGCGCATTTCATCTGCGGCGCGGCCTGAGGGACGCATGTGGGTTGTCCTTTGCATGGGGTTTGCGCCGCTCTTAGCCAACGCCGCGCAGAATGGAAGGGTGCCGTTGGCATTGCGACCCGAACACTTTGGGGAGAGACGGGTTTGTTCTGCCCGCGCTTTGCCCCATATAGAGGGCATGTCCGGCCCGACCCTTTCAGAACTCTCGCTCCGCGCCCGGGATATCTTCCGGCTGGTGGTGGAAGGCTATATCGAAAGCGGCCAGCCGGTGGGTTCGCGCACGCTTGCGGG
>CAIKKO010000586.1 GCA_903828025.1 uncultured Sphingomonadales bacterium | reverse complement strand
GTCGGGGAGTAGCGCAGCCTGGTAGCGCATCTGCTTTGGGAGCAGAGGGTCGCAAGTTCGAATCTTGTCTCCCCGACCATTTTTCCGCCACGCCGACCGCCTTTTACCGCCGTCCCATCAGCGCTGATGGGCCGAGACAGGCAGGTTCCTTGACACGGGCGCAGGCCTCCGCGATGAATTGGATAATTATCCAGTCTTGCGGGGAGTGACTTGGACATGCGGGACGTGCGCGATACCGGCCCGAAGTCTGCCCCCTTGCGCGCGCGGCTGCTGCCGCTGGCCGCCAGCCTGATCCTCGGCGCGGCGGGGCTGCTCGTGCTCGGCGTGCAGCCGCTGCTCTATGGCAGCTATGTCCACGAAGGCCGGATCACCGAGGCGAGCCTTGGCCTGCTGGCCGCAATCGAAATTGCCGCCATCGCGATTGGCAGCGCGGGCGGCATTGCCGTGCTCGGCCGGGTGCCCGCGCGGCTGGTCGCGCTGGCGGGGATCGGGCTGACCATCGCGGCCAATCTCCAGCCCGCCGCGGTGCCGCTGCTGCTGGCGCGGGCGATTTCCGGTTCGGGCGGCGGGTTGCTGGTCGGCATTGCCGCCGCCGCCATCGCGCGCAGCCGCAGCCTCAACGCCACCGCCGCCACCTTCCTGTTCCTGCAGGCGGCCAGCCAGTATGCCATCCTGCAATGGTTCTCCGCCCAGAGCGGCGCGGCTTCGGCCAGCGCGGTGCAGCAGGCGCTGGCAGTGATCGCGGGGCTGACCGCGCTGATGCTGCCGCTGCTGCCGTCCAGCCTTGCGCCCACGCATCCCGTTGAAGCGGACAAGCCCGCCAGATCTGACGCCGCCGGGCGGCCGCCGCTTTCGGGCTGGATCGCGCTCGGCGCATCGGCGCTGCTGGTTGGCGCGGTGGTCGGGATCTGGGCCTATATGGGCTTGTGGCTGGAGGCGCGCGGCGTGCCGGCCGAGCGGATCACCCCGATGCTCACCGCCTCGATGGTCGGGCAAATGGGCGGCGCGCTTATCGCGATTGCGCTGGGCGAGCGCGGCCACAGCGGCGCGCGGGTGATTGCGATGGCCGCCGTGCTGCTCGGCATCATCGGCTGGCTGCTGCTGCGCGGCGCGGACGGCGCGCTCGGCTGGGCGTTGGTGGTGGGCTACGGCGTGGTGTGGATGATCGCGACACCGGCGCTCACCGGCTTCCTGCTCGAAGCCGATCCCACGCGCCGCAGCTTGCCGTTCGGGGCTTCGGCGCAATTGCTGGGCGCGGCGATTGTGCCGACGGCGGCGGGCATCGCGTTTGCCGACAGCGGGCTCGACACTGTGGTCTTGGCCTGCGCGGGCGGGCTGGTGGCAAGCCTCGTGCTGGTGCTGGCCGCGCTCGCCGCCCGGCCGGCCGATGCGGCTTATGCCGCGTAAGGCTCGGGCGCGAGGCCTTCGTAGCGCGCCTTGATCTGCAGCCCAAGCAGCCGCGAATAATAGCGCCCTTGCGCGAAGTTGCCGCCCATGAACCACAGCCCCGGCTCGGCCGTGGGCTTCCACATGTTGCGGATTTCACCCTCCCACGGACCCGGATCGCCCTTGAAGCCCGAGCCATAGCCCCAGCAGCGGCCGAGCTTTTCGCGCACGTCGGCGCCCATCAGCACTTCGACCCACTCCTCCATCGCGCCAAAGCCAGTGGCATAGATGATGCGGTCGGCGCGTTCGTGGCTGCCGTCGGCCAGGATCAGCCCGTCCTCGACGATGCGGTCGATTTCCAGCCCCGACCGCAGCGCGATCCGCCCGTCGATCACCATCTCGCACGCGCCGACATCAATGTAGTAGCCCGATCCGGTGCGCTGGTATTTCATCGAGATGCCAGTGCCGTCCACGCCGAAATCGACCGCGAAACCGGCTTCCTCCAGCGCGCTGTAGAACGG
>CAIKKO010000585.1 GCA_903828025.1 uncultured Sphingomonadales bacterium | reverse complement strand
GGCAGCATCGGCTTGCCCCGCATGGATCGCGGCGGTCGCCAACCGGCGCAGCACTTCCGGATCGCTGTCATAGCCGGGCAGCTGGCGATAGGCGGCCAGCGCTCCGGTCCAGTCCTGCCGGGCAAGCGCGGCCTGACCGGCGGCGGCGAGCTGCTGGTTGGCCTTGAACTGCGGGGCGTGGAGCCGCGCCGCGATGGCAGCGGCCGAGGGGTCACCAGCGGCCTGCGCCGCGCGCGCGGCCAGATCGAGCTCGCGCGGGCCGGCCAGCACGCTGTCTGACAGCGGCGCGACCGTGCGCAGCGCGGTAACCGCATCGCCGGTCGCCAGTTGCGCTTCGGCCAGCATCATCCGCGCATAGGGGTTCTGCGACGAGAGCAGCAGCGCCTGCGCAAAAATCGCCCGCGCCTGTTCGGGATGGCCCAGCCTGAGCAGCGCCTCTGCATAGGAGAGCCCGTTGGGCGAACGCGGATCGAGCGTCGCCTCATCGTGGACCAGCGTCTTGCGCACGGTTTCCCAGTCGCCCTTTTCCGAGGCCAGCTGCACGCGCAAATTGATGACCGCCGGATGGCCGGGCACGATCTTGGCCGCGCGCTCCACCAGCACAATCGCGGCATCGACCTGGCCTTGCATGTCGGCCAAAGTGGCCAGCGCGGTCAGCGGCTCGACCCGAGTGGGATAGGCATCCGCCGCTGTGCTGTAGGACCGCTTGGCCTCATCCAACCGGCCAAGCTGCGCGGCCAGATCGCCTGCCAGCATCAGCGTATCGAGCCGCTTGGGCCCCAGTTGGCGCAAGGTATCGAGCGCGGCGGCGGCCCCCTTGAAGTCCTGCGCGGCCACCAGGAACGCGGCATAATCATGCACCAGCGCATAATTGCGCCCGCCCGCGACAAGCCCGCGCCGCAGCGCATCGAGCGCGGCGGCGGACTCGTCCAGCGCGGCATGGGCTGCCGCCCTGAGGCGCCAGGCTTCCGGATCGCTGTCCTGCCCGAGCACCGTCAGCGCCGCCTCGGGCTGGCCGCGCAGAATCGCGGCTTCGGCCTTCATCCGCACGATGTCCGCGCTGTGCACGCCCGCGTCCTCAAGCCGAACGAGCGTCGCCTGCGCCCCGTCACCATCCGCCAGCTTGAGCTGCGCGCGGGCCAGCAGCAGCAGCATGTCGCGGTTTGTGCCGTCCGCATCGAGCGCGCCGAGCACACTGGCGCGCGCGGCGGCATAGTCCTCGGCGGCGTAGGCCTTGCGGGCAGCGGCGAACTGCTGCGCCGGATCGGCATGCGAGCACGCCGAAGTCAGGAGCAGCGCGGCGAGGATCAGGGCGCGTTTCATGGCTGAAAGCCATAGCCCGCAGCCCTGAAATTTCGGTGAAGAGCCGCGAATTCAGCCTGCCCAGCCGGCGATTTCCCCCGCCGCAATGCCCTTGCCCAGCGTGAAGCTGGAGCCGACCGCCGCGATCACCGCACTGTGCCGGTCGAGCCCCAGCAATTCGCGCAGCCGCACGGTCGCCTCGATCCCGGTGCAATGCGCGCCGAGCAGATAGGCAAGGCCCTTGAGCCGTGCGGCGGTCTCGATCAGCACGGCATCGCTTTTGGCGAAGAGGTGGATGCCGCCGATCACCGCATGCAAGCGGGCATCGCCGGTGATCGCGGCAGCGGCATCGGCAATGTTCATGATCCCGGCATGGCCGCACCCGGTGACGATCACCGTGCCGCTCGCCGTGGCCACGACCAGCGAGGTATCCTCACGCAGCGTATCGGGCACGAGCTTGCCGCCGGTCTTCACGAAAAGGCCGGGGTTCCAGTTGGTTTCGGGATGCGGGCGCGGAACCGGCCCGGTGAGCCATACGCCGGTGAAAATTTCCGCAGGGCCCGACAGTTCGCTGATGCGGCCGCCGCTGTCGAGAAAGGCCTTGGCGATTGCGGGGAAATCATTCTTGGCCCCGCTCTCCCCCTTGGCCGAATAGCGCGGAGCGAAAATCCCCTCGCCGACATAAAGGTGCGAAAGCGCGGCGGGGTTCTTCTGCATCAGCGCCTTGCGCAGCGTGATCAGCCCGCCAGTGTGGTCATCATGGAAGTGCGAGATCACCACGTCCTCGACATCCGAGAGGTCGATCTTGAGCGCTTCGGCGTTGTGCAGCACGGTGTCGGGGTTTGCGCCGGTATCGAACAGGATGCGGTGTCCATCAACTTCGACCAGCGCGGCATAGCCCCATTCGCCCAGCGTGCCGTAGTCGGTCAGCATGGTCGAGAGCGTGGTGACTTTCACCGCCGCCGCCTGATGCGCGCTGCCATCCGCCGCGCGCGCCGCGCCGCCCGTCAGCGCCGCCAGCGCGATCAGCAACCACGTCAACCCGAACTTCATCGCACCGCGCCCCCTTGACCTTATGGCCTTGGGATACCATCGCGCGCTTCACAGCAACGGGCAAGCCTCTCTCCCCTGCCCTTTGTCGGCAACAAGGCCAGCAATAAGGATCGTTTCATGGGTTTTCGCTGCGGGATTGTCGGGCTGCCGAACGTCGGCAAGTCGACGCTGTTCAACGCGCTGACGGAGACGCAGGCGGCGCAGGCGGCGAACTATCCGTTCTGCACGATCGAGCCGAACATCGGCAATGTCGGTGTGCCCGATCCCCGGCTCGATGAACTGGCGCGGATCGCGGGCAGCCAGAAGATCATTCCGACCCAGCTTGGCTTTGTCGATATCGCGGGCCTCGTGCGCGGCGCTTCGAAGGGCGAAGGGCTCGGCAACCAGTTCCTCGGCAATATCCGCGAGGTCGATGCCATCGTCCACGTGCTGCGCTGCTTTGAAAACGACGACATCCAGCATGTCGACAACAAGGTCGATCCGATTTCGGACGCCGAAACGGTCGAGACCGAGCTGATGCTGTCGGACCTCGAAAGCCTCGAAAAGCGCGTGCCCGCTGCACAGAAGAAGGCCGCACAGGGCGACAAGGAAGCCAAGATCACCGCCTCCGTGCTCGGTCAGGCGCTGGAACTGCTGCGCGCAGGCCAGCCCGCGCGGCTGACCGTACCCAAGGACGAGGAAGAGGCGCGCGTGTTTGCGCAGGCGCAGCTGATCACCGCCAAGCCCGTGCTCTACGTCTGCAATGTCGACGAAGAAGCGGCTTCGGAAGGCAATGCCTTTTCCGCGCGGGTGTTCGAGAAGGCTGCGGCTGAGGGCGCGAACGCCGTCGTCGTCTCTGCCGCGATCGAGGCCGAGATCGTGACGATGCCGGTGGAAGACCGCGCGGACTTCCTTGGCGCGCTGGGGCTGGAGGAAGCCGGCCTCGCCAAGATCATCCGCGCCGGATACGATCTGCTGCACCTCCTCACGTTCTTCACCGTCGGCCCCAAGGAAGCCCGCGCCTGGACCGTCCACGCCGGGGCCAAGGCGCCGGACGCGGCGGGCGAGATCCATTCGGACATGCAGCGCGGCTTCATCCGCGCCGAAACCATCGCTTACGAGGATTTCATCGCGCTCGGCGGCGAATCGGGCGCGCGCGATGGCGGCAAGCTGCGGCAGGAAGGCAAGGAATACGTTGTGCGCGACGGCGACGTGATGCACTTCAAGTTCAACGTCTAAGGGGCTGATGCGATGCAGTATTACGAGGATCTCGTTGTAGGCACCGTCAGCCGCTACGGCCACTACGAGGTGACGCGCGAGGAGGTGATCGCCTTCGCCTCGAAATATGATCCGCAGGCCTTCCATCTCGACGACGAGGCGGCGGCCGCCACGCATTTCGGGCGGCTTTCCGCCAGCGGCTGGCACACGGCGTCGATGGTGATGGCGATGACCGTCGCGCACCTCAAGGCGAACAGCCAGGCCGGGCTCGGATCGCCCGGGATCGACGAGCTGCGCTGGGTGAGGCCGGTCTATCCGGGGGACACGCTGCGCTGCGAGAATGTCCTGCTGGAAAAGCGCCGCAGCAAGACCAAGCCCGAGCGCGGCCTGATTCGCGGCGAGACCCGCGTGTTCAACCAGCACGACGAACTGGTGATGTCGATGAAGGCGCTGGGGATGATCGCCACGCGCGATCCGGCGGGGACGGACTGAGGTTTAGCCCTCGCCATCCGCTTACCCCTTCGTCATCCCCGCTTACCCCTTCGTCATCCCCGCGAAGGCGGGGATCCAGTCCGGCGGTGGCGCGCTGGATCCCCGCCTTCGCGGGGATGACGAGGAATGGACAGAGATAACGAGGACTCGGGCGCGTGCCTTGTCCTGTTGGATTTGCCTGTTGGATTTGCCTGTTGGATTTGGCAGCACGGCTGCGCGGGTCCGGGTTAGCAGAGAGCGATCGCGCGACCGGTGCGGCGCCTGCATTGCCCCCGTGAAAGGGGCGCTGCGGGAAGGGCGCTATGGTCTGCAGCGTGTGCGAGTGGCCGGATGGGGCAGGACCTGACCCGGCTCAGCCTGAAAGGACCAAGACCCGAAACCGGGGAGCGGCTCGCGTGCCTGCCGGTTTCGTGAGACGCCGGAGCGAAAGCCCGGGAGCGCCTGTGGCAATTGGTCCTGTGCTGGCGCGGTAGTGTGCCTGATCAAGGACTTGGGGGAGCGCCCCACCTCCAGAACAACAGCTCTGTTACCCGCAGCCCGCACCGGTCGCGTTGGCCCCCCGCCGCATGGGCCTGGGACCAAAAGAGCGAAGGCAAGGCCGGCCAAGCCCGCTCCCGATCTGGCGGAGCACTTAGCCTATATGGTTCGTTTTGTCAAGAGGCATGATCGCTCAGGTGGCCGCTCACATCGCCTTGCACTGCACCTGGCCCTTGGCCGAGAACAGCGGCCTGCCCACGGTGTCGATGATCGCAAGCTTGGTGGGCAGGCTCTGGATCTGGCCGATTTCGGCGGGCAAAGTGCCGGGGATCGGGGCCAGGATCAGGATGCGCGAGCCATCGGCATAGCGGGTTCGGGCGAAATCCGAGAGCAGCCGGCTGGCCTTGTCCGCCGGGAGGCGCACGATCTTGCCCTCAAGCTTGATGATCGCCTCCTTCTCCTGCGCCAGCACGAGCGCGCCGAGCCCGCCGCCCTCGGCAGCGAAATTGCAGCCGGCGCCAAACAGGTTGCTGGTTTTCATCACCTGATAGTCGATCGCTTCCGGGTGGAGGTCCGGTTGCGGCGGCGGCGGCGGCGGTGCGCCCTTGCTGCAAGCGGCCAGCACGAACACCAATCCCAAAGCGATCCCGAAGGCAGTACGGCGCATCATTTCCTCCCGAACAGCCTCTCTATATCGCCATGCGCCAGCTTGATCCATGTCGGGCGGCCATGGTTGCACTGACCCGAGCGCGGAGTCACTTCCATTTCGCGCAGCAGCGCGTTCATTTCCGCGACCGACAGCACCCGCCCCGCCCGCACCGATCCGTGGCAGGCCATGGTCGCAAGCACAAGATCGCGCCGCTCGCCCAAGAGCAAGGCCGCGCCGTTTTTCGCCAGATCGTCCGCCACATCGCGCACCAGCGCCGCCACATCGCCGCCTTTCAGCACCGCAGGCACGCTGCGCACCAGCATGGCCGCCGGGCCAAAGCGTTCGAGCGCGAGGCCATAGGCGGCAAGCTGCGCGGCGGCTTCCTCCAGCCGGTCGCAGGCGGGCTCATCCAGCTCGACCACTTCGGGCAGGAGCAGTGCCTGCGCCGGAGCGGTCCCCCTCCCCGGCTCCGGCAGCGCGCAGGCGTTCGAGCACCAGCCGCTCGTGCGCGGCGTGCTGATCGACCAGCACCAGCCCGTCTTCGGCTTCGGCCACGATATAGGTCGCGGCGACTTGCCCGCGCGCCACGCCGAGCGGGAACGAGGGCACCGGCTCGGCCGCCGCTTCGGCGCGGGCGGCGGGCGGGGCCATCACGGCGGCTTCATAGCCGCGCCACGCCTGCCCGGCCTCGGAAACGCGAGACGGCTGGCCGCCCTGCCAGAACAAGTTCGATTGCGGCGCAGCGGCCGGTGCCAGCGGTTCGGACTGCCAGGCGCGCATCGCCCCGGCATCGGGAGCCTGCGCCGAGCGGCGGTCCCCGGTCATCAGCGCCTGCCGAAGGCCCGAGACGATCATGCCGCGCACGAAGGCCGGATCGCGGAAGCGCACTTCGGTCTTGGCCGGGTGGACATTGACGTCCACCTCCTCGGGTGGAACTTGCAGGAACAGCGCCAGCACCGCATGCCGGTCGCGCGCCAGCATATCGGCATAGGCGCCGCGCACCGCGCCGATCAGCAGCTTGTCGCGCACCGGACGGCCATTGACGAACAGGAACTGCAT
>CAIKKO010000584.1 GCA_903828025.1 uncultured Sphingomonadales bacterium | reverse complement strand
TTCAGGCCAACCTCAAGGAAACCGTCACCCGCGTCCTCGCCAGCCTCACCCCGCGCGAGGAACGCGTGCTGCGCATGCGCTTCGGCATCGGCATGAACACCGATCACACGCTCGAGGAAGTCGGCCAGCAATTCTCGGTGACGCGCGAACGCATCCGCCAGATTGAGGCGAAGGCGCTGCGCAAGCTCAAGCACCCGAGCCGGTCACGGAAGATGCGTTCGTTCCTGGATCAGTAGGAGCGCCCAATGGTTGACACCCTACCTACCTCCGTCCGGTACATAAAACTTGGCGAGAAAGGCGGTTGGTGGAAAGCTGCTCGCGATGGCAATCAGGTTCATGCTGGCTGGCAAGAAATTGGCGGCGATGTGCTTTCATTTGGCACATGGGACCGGATTGAGACCGCATATAAGGATGCATATCCAAGCGGAAGAACACAGGATCTCAATGCGCTACGAAGCTTGGCAGAACAACCCAGCCAGCACATTTGGATCACGTTCGAAGACGACTGCATGTGGTGGTGTACTGTCAAGGATGGCATCACCGTCAATCCAGATAGCCAATCCAAAGATCGAGGCCATTTTTGGCTGACCTGCGCAACTGGGTGGAGTGATCATTCACTTGGCCGTCGTCATCTAACAACTAGCAAGCTGCCTGGCATCGTCACAAGGACCGCTGGTTTTAAAGCAACGATTGGTGAACCTAGTGCCTCAAAGGCAATTCGCCGGATTATCGGCGACGAGACACTTCCAGAAGTTGCAATCGCAAAAAAAGCTCGTGAGGCTTACCAAGAATCGGTTGCCTTGCTAATCAAGCTTCTGGGGCCAAAGGACTTCGAATTACTAGTCGATCTGATCTTGTCTCGCAGTGGCTGGTTGCGGCTTGAAAAACGCGGTGGATCGCGGGCTGCCGTCGATCTTGAGGTCGAGAATATTGCAACAGGCGAAAAGGCGTTCGTTCAGGTCAAGTGCGCAGCAACGCAGGCCGAGCTGAACAAGTCGGTAGAAAGCTACGAAGCAGCGGGGCAACACTATCAGCGAATGATCTTCGCTTGTCACTCTCCAGATGGAACACTCACCCCACCCGCTGATAAGCGGGTGGATGTTTGGGCAGAAAGCAAAATAGCCAACCGTGTCGTGAAACTCGGTCTCGGAGATTGGGTAGAAGGTCGGCTTTAGCCGCACCAGCTTCGGTGCCAACTCATTTGCCAGCCAGCCTCACTTGTCCGCCGCGTAGACCGGTACCGTATCGGCCAGCGGATCGAGCCGCACGGTCAGCGCCACTCCCACGGCGAGCATAAGGCACAATGCCGCCGCCACGCGCGCGGTCTTCACGCGCAGCCCCGGCCACAGCGGCAAGACCGCCAGCGCGGCAATCGACAGCGGCAGCACCGCCGCTACGGGCAGATTGGGCCCCACGGCCTGCATCACCTGATGCCCCAGCGCGATCATGTAGCCGCCGACCAGCGCCAGCACGGCCACTGCCAGCCCCCGCGCCGCCGCGCCGGAATGCTGCGCGGCGGCGATGGCCGCTGCCGCGAGCAGGAGCGGCACCACCACGACATAGCCCGCCGTCGGCGCGAGCACTTGTCCGGCGAGCGCCAGCGCAAACAGCGGCAGCGCGGCCCCGGCCATCCCCGCCGGACGCGGCCGCCATGCCCCCATCAGCAGCAGGAACGGGCCCAGTCCGCCCGCCAGCGCCACCCCTTCCAGCCGGGGAATCGCCGCCAGCCGGTCGTAGTAATTGGGTTTGCCCGGCGCGAGCGAGAGCCGGTTGATCGCATAGAGCACCAGCCCCGCGAGCGCGATCAGCGCAAGCATCCGCCCGGCCCCGGCCGCTGCCTCGCGCCAGTCCGGCTTGTGCAGCGCCGCATAGACCAGCCCTGCCGCCGCCAGCGCGACCATGATCCACCCCGCCCACGCCGGAAACGTCACCAGCGCAAACCCGAAGGCATCGAAAAACACCGCATCCGCCGCGCGCCCGGGCAATGGCTCCGCGCGCAGCAGGTCGCGCGTCAGATCGAGCACTTGTGCGCCCATATCCTGCAGCGCGCCCTGATCGAGCGCGTCGGGCACGGCCTTGGGCGAATGGTAGAGCCACGGCCGCCCGATGAACGCGAAGTTGAAGCCGGTGTAGGGCCCGCCGCGCGTCTCGGTCAAGTCGGTATCGTTGGGCAGCAGCTTGTAGATGAACACCGAGAGCGAGGAGCCCGCCGGACGCGCAACGCTGCGCGCCACCCGCGCGATCGCCGCGCCGTTATCGCGCGAGGTTTCGAACAAGGCGGTGCGCCCCCCGCCCCCGCGCGCCTCGACATTGATGACTGCGCCGACATGCGCGCGCAGCGGATCGGCGGTGAAGAAATGGTGCGACCCATCGAGCCCCACTTCCTCGCCATCGGTGAACAGCACGATCAGGTCGCGCGCCGGTTGCCCCCCGGCCCGCACCGCGCGCACCGTTTCGAGCAGCGCGGCCACGCCGGTCGTATCGTCGGCAGCGCCGGGCGATCCGCCCACGGTGTCATGGTGCGCCATCAGCAAAACGGCGGGCAGGCTGCGGTTGCGGCCCGGCAGCACGCCGATCACATTGGTGAGCGTGGGCGCGGGATCGGTCTTGCCGCTCCACCAATTCAGCCGCGCCGCGCTCGCCGGGGGCACGGTGAACGCGGTTTCGTGCACGGCCATGCCCATCGCCTGCATCCGCTGGGCCAGATAGGCCCGCACTGCGGCATTCTCGGGCGAGGCGGCGAGGTGCGGTTTTGCCGCGATCACGCGCACATCGGCCATGGCCCGGCCCGCCGCGAAACCCTGCGGCGGGCTATCGGCGGCAAGCGGCGCGGGCGGCGTGGTTGCCCTGATCCCGAGCAGGACCGCAAGGACCAGAGCAACGATCAGATATAGCGGCTTGCCCATAGCGACTCTCCCGGCGTTTCTGGGCTGACTTGAAGCCCCGAACGCCGGGCCCTGCCTAGCCGATTTCCCGCATCGCCGGTTAGGTTTTGTTAACCAAGTCTCATTACCTTTGATGCGTAATCCCCGAAGCGGCGGAGTGGTATCGTGTTCATATCCCAGTTCTTCGAGCCGCATGACGACCACTCGGCCACCTTCGCGGCAATCCGCGCGGAACTGCGCAACGCCGAGGGCACCGCGCTGACGGCGCTGCTCAAGGATCTGAAGCCCGATTATGGGCAGGTCTGGCGCGATATCGCGCTTGGCTATCTGGGGCTGCTGTGGAGCTGTGCCAGCACGGTCTGGCTCGCGCGGATGGGCGTGATCGGCGGGGTGCTTGCCGTTGCCTTTGGCGCAGCCGGTGTCGGCTTCTGGATCGCCTATATCCAGCTGTTTATCCACGAAGGCTCGCATGCCAACCTCGCGCGGACGCGCAAGACAAGCGACCTCCTGTGCGATCTGTTCGTGGGCTGGCTGATCGGCTCGAGCGTGCGCAAGTACCGCAAGGTCCATTTCGAGCATCATCGCGCTTTCGGCACCACTGGCGATGCCGAGAACACCTATTTCCGCGCGCTCAACGGGCTGTTCATCCTCAAGGCGCTGACCGGCTGGCGCGTGGTCGAAGTGCTCACCGCGCGCGCCCGCCTCACCGCACCCAAGGCCAAAGCGGGCAGCAGCGAGGGCGCAGGCCGCGACCGGCTCGTGCTGCTGGGCGGCGTGGCCGCGCACCTCGCCATCCTCGCCGCGCTGGTCCTGCTGGGCGGCTGGGCGGCGGCGCTCGCATGGGTTGCGGGTGTCGGCGTGGTGTTCCCGTTCCTGGGCGCGCTGCGCCAGCTGCTCGAACATCGCTCGCTCGAAGCGCGCGGGGCGGTCGATTACACGCAGGTCGATCACGGCGCTTATACCCGCATGTTCGGCACGGGCCTTGTCGCGCGCACGTTCGGCGCGGCCGGGTTCAACCGCCACTTGCTCCACCACTGGGAGCCGAGCGTCTCTTACACCTGCTTCGATGCGCTGGAGGATATCTTCGTGGGCGTCGGCATGGGCCCCGCGCTCGATGCACGCCGCACCACCTATGGCGCCGCCTTCCGCGCGCTCTACAACCGCCGTTGAAAGGGCGCCCCGCCATGAACGCTCCCGTCCTGTTCCCCGAACTCGCCCAGCTCGCTGGCGCCCCGGCCTGCCCGCTTTGCGGCACGCGGGAGACGCGCTTCCACGCCAAAGCGCACGATATCGAATATTGCACCAGCAGCGACATCTACACGTGGCAGGGCTGCGATGCCTGCGGCGTGCTGTTCCTCGATCCCATGCCGGTCGACAAGCTGGGCGAAATCTACCCCGCGAACTACTACTCCTACGGCGAAGGCAAGCCCTCGGCCGTCCAGAAGATCAAGGAAGCGCTCGACCGCAAGCGCTTCAAGGGCCTGCTCGGCGCAATCCCGGGGGAGAGCCTCTCGGTGCTCGATATCGGCGGCGGCAGCGGCTGGCTGCTTGATATGGTGAAAAGCGCCGACCCGCGCGTCACCCAGACCACCGTTGTCGATCTCGATGCGGGCGCGGCGGACATCGCGCGCGCCAACGGCCACACCTTCGTGCAGGGCCGGATCGAGGATGCGCCGCTGGATACCCAGTTCGATTTCATCCTGATGCTCAACCTGATCGAGCATGTCGCCGATCCGCGCGCGATGCTCACCAAAGTGCGCGGGCTGCTCAAGCCCGGCGGCCAGCTGTTCATCAAGACGCCCAATTTCAATTCGCTCGATGCGCGGATTTTCCGCCACCGTTCGTGGGCAGGCTTCCACACCCCGCGCCATTTCGTGCTGTTCCAGCGCAGCAGCCTTGAGGCGCTGTGCCGCGAATGCGGGCTGGAGCCGCAATCGTTCAGCTACACGCAGGGCGCGCCGTTCTGGAGCGTCTCGCTGCTGGAAGAGCTGCGCAAGCTGGGCCTTGTCACCATCACCGCCGAGCGGCCCGCTGTCACTCACCCGCTGATCCCGCTGCTGCAAGCCGCCAGTGCCGCGTTCGATTTCCTGCGCCGCCCGTTTGCGCCGCTGAGCCAGATGGAACTGGTCGCGCGCCCGGTGGGGTGACCCCTCCGACCTGCCTGCGGCAGGCAACCTCTCCCAGCATAATTTCATCTTATAGTTCACTTAAGCCTTTTGGGCAGACTGGCAATGCCGGGCCAACACTTCTAAAGCGCGCAGGACCGATTCCGTCCCCTGCAGGAAACCCCCGCTTCCCCATGCGCATCGCCATTGCCTCGGATCACGCCGCGTTCGACCTCAAGGCCGAACTGGGCGCGCATATCACCAGCCTCGGCCACGAGCTGATCGACCTCGGCCCCGCCACCAGCGACAGGGTCGATTATCCCGACTTTGGCTACAAGCTGGCCGAAGCGGTGGCCTCGGGCGCGGCGGAACGCGGCGTGGCGCTGTGCGGTTCGGGCATCGGCATCTCGATCGCGGTCAACCGCAACCCGGCGCTGCGCTGCGCACTGGTCAGCGAGCCGCTATCGGCCACGCTCGCGCGCGAACACAACGACGCCAATTGCATCGCCATGGGCGCCCGCCTGACCGGCTCCGACATGGCCAAAGCCTGCGTCGAGGCGTTCTTCGGCGGCGAATTTCTCGGCGGCCGCCATGCCGGGCGCGTCGACAAGCTTTCCAACCCACCTTCGTAAAGGAGCCCTGCCCATGACATCAACCACCGCCCCCGCGCTGGAAATCCGCAAGGCCGGCTTCTTTACCGAGCATCTGGCCTCCGCCGATCCCGAAGTCTATGCCGCGATCCGGGGCGAACTGAACCGCCAGCAGACCAAGATCGAGCTGATCGCGAGCGAGAACATCACCAGCCTCGCCTGCCTCGAAGCCGCCGGTTCGGTGTTCACCAACAAGTATGCCGAAGGCTATCCGGGCAAGCGCTACTACGGCGGCTGCGAATATGCCGACGTGGTCGAGACGCTGGCGATCGAGCGTGCCAAGTCGCTGTTCGGCGCGGAATTCGCCAATGTGCAGCCCAATTCGGGCAGCCAGATGAACCAGGCCGTGTTCCTCGCGCTGCTTTCGCCGGGTGACAGCTTCATGGGCCTCGATCTCAATTCGGGCGGCCACCTGACGCATGGGTCGCCGGTCAACATGAGCGGCAAGTGGTTCAAGCCGATCCCCTACGGCGTGCGCCGCGAAGATCACCAGATCGACATGGACGCGGTCCGCGCGCTGGCCCACGAGCACAAGCCCAAGCTGATCATCGCAGGCGGCACCGCCTATTCGCGCGTGTGGGACTGGGAAGCGTTCCGCACCATCGCCGACGAAATCGGTGCGTACCTGCTGGTTGATATGTCGCACATCTCCGGCCTCGTCGCGGGCGGCGCGCATCCCTCGCCGATCCCGCACGCGCATGTCACCACCACCACCACGCACAAGAGCCTGCGCGGCCCCCGCTCGGGCGTGATCCTGACGAACGACGAAGCGCTCGCCAAGAAGATCAACATGGCGGTGTTCCCCGGCATGCAGGGCGGCCCGCTGGTCCACATCATCGCCGCCAAGGCGGTTGCCTTCGCCGAGGCGCTCAAGCCCGAATTCAAGGCCTATGCCCATCAGGTTGTCGCCAACGCCCGCGCGCTGGCCGCCAGCCTGCAGGAAGCAGGCCTCGGCATCGTTTCCGGCGGCACCGACAACCACTCGATGCTGGTCGATCTCACCCCCAAGGACGTGACCGGCAAGGCCGCCGAAAAGGGCCTCGACCGCGCCTGGCTGACCTGCAACAAGAACGGCATCCCGTTTGACACGCGCTCGCCGTTCGTCACCTCGGGCATCCGCCTCGGCACGCCTGCGGGCACCACGCGCGGGTTCCGCGAGGACGAGTTCCGGCAGATCGGCAAGCTGATCGCCGAAGTCGTCGATGGCCTTTCGCGCAATGGCGATGAGGGTGATGGCCAGATCGAGCAGGCCGTCCGCGCCCGGGTCGAAGCGCTCTGCGCCGACTTCCCGATCTATCCGGAGCTGTAACGGCGGATGCGCTGCCCCTTCTGCGCCCATGAAGAAAGTCAGGTAAAGGACAGCCGGCCGAGCGAGGACAACACCTCGATCCGCCGGCGCCGCCAGTGCGAAGGCTGCGGCGCGCGCTTCACCACGTTCGAGCGCGTGCAATTGCGCGAGGTCATGGTGGTGAAAAGCGGCATTGCCGGGGGGGACGCCCGGCGCGAGCCGTTCGACCGCACCAAGATCGAACAATCGGTCGCGCTCGCCTGCCGCAAGCGCGGCGTGGCGCAGGAGCGCATCGACCGCCTCGTCTCGGGCATCCAGCGCCAGATCGAGACGATGGGCGATGCCGAAGTCGAAACCCGCCAGATCGGCGAGATGGTCATGGAAGGCCTGCGCCAGCTCGACAGCGTCGCCTATATCCGCTT
>CAIKKO010000583.1 GCA_903828025.1 uncultured Sphingomonadales bacterium | reverse complement strand
CGTTGCGGCAGCGTCAGCGCTCGGCTAACCGCGCCGTTCCACGCTGATGCGCATCGGGGCCCGATGGCGGAGTGGTGACGTAGCGGACTGCAAATCCGTGCACGCCGGTTCGATTCCGGCTCGGGCCTCCAACTCGCTGTTTGCAGCATTTTTCCCGAAACGATTCTCTATATCCGGGGCCGTGTTCGCTTCTGGCCGCATTCGGCTGGAATCAGTCGGGCTTGTCGGTGATCGAACCGGCCTGTTCGTGCAAGTAGCTTCTGTAGGCATCCAATGTCAGCGGCCGTGCCATCAGATAGCCTTGCAAGGTGGTGCAGCCCTGTTCGCTGAGGTAGCGGCGCTGGGCTTCGGTCTCCACGCCTTCCGCGATGATTTCGAGCGCGAGCAAATTGGCGATGCCGATGATGCCTTGGACGATCTTCTGGTGCCCCTCGCGCTCGACGCCGTGGAAGACGAAGCTGCGGTCGATCTTGATGGCATCGACATGGCAGGTCTGCAGGTAGCTGAGTGACGAAAAGCCCGTGCCAAAATCATCGAGCGCAACGGTGATGCCGCGCGATTGCAGGGCCTTGATAATGGTGTTGGCGGAGGCCGGATCGGCCAGGACCGAGGTTTCGGTGATCTCGATTTCCAGCAATTCCGGCGTCGCACCATGTTCCGCGAAAATGCGGTCGATCCGCCCGGACAGGTCCGTGTTGAATTCGGACGCGCCGATATTGACCGCGAGTTTCGCCGGGAGGCCCTCGCTTGCTAGCAGGATCTGGCTGCGCGCGGCCTGTTGCAACACCCAGTCGGTCAGATGCGGGAGCAGGCCGGCGCTTTCGATGATCGGGATGAAGGTGCTGGGCGAGAGTTGGCCGAGCATCGGGCTTTCCCAGCGGACCAGCACTTCGGCGGCCACCGGGGTGCCGTCGCGTGCTCTGATCTTGGGCTGGAAGCACACGTGCAGTTCGACGTGGCGGATGCTGGTGACCAGTTCGGCGCGGATCGAACTGGCCAGCTGGAGCTGCTGCAGTTCGGGGCTGCCGAGCGCCAACGCGCGGTTTCCACCCTCGTGCTGGACGAGGCGGGTCGCATCGAGCACTTGCTCAAGGCGTGCAGCGGCAGAGCCATCGGCATCAACGCTGCCGCGCACCATCGACCAGCGAATATCGCCTTCTGGCCGGGTGGTCGCGCGCGAGCCGCGCAAGCCCGAATGGCGCAGCCACTCGGTCGCGGCGACAATCCGGGGTTCGTCGGTGCCAACAAGGGCGCATGTATAGGCATCGAGCCAGAACGCCTCCACGCCAGCCCGGCGGGCAATGCAGTTTGACAGGCGCGCAACCTCAGCAGGCGATCGGTGCGCGAAGCGGCGGGCCAATTCGGGCGGGTTGTCGGCCCGGGCGATGACCAGCACCGCACCGGCGGGCGCCTCGCCGAGGGCTTCAAGCAGCAAGTCCGTGCCGCTCGGCCCGGACGCGTTCGGCAGCGGGGCGACCGCAGCCGCCACCCGCGCGGAACGCCGCATGGCATTGTGGAGGTGGCTTTCCACGGCGGCAATCAGCAGCTCGTAATCGACCGGCTTGACCAGGTAGTCGTCGGCCCCGGCCTTGCGCCCGCTGATCATGGTGGCCCGATCGCTGAACGCGGTGAGGAACACGAACGGGATGGAGGCCGCCGCATCGCCGCGCGCCCGCAACTGTTCGAGCAGTTCGAGCCCGCTCATGCCGGGCATCTGCATATCGCAGACGATCAGGTCCGGGGCCTGCTGATCAATGATCGGCACGGCGGCTTCGGCGCTGCAGGCCGCCTCGACCCGGAACCCGTGATCGTGCAGTTCCTCGACGATATCGCGCAGGATTGCGGGCTCGTCCTCGATGCAGAGCACTCTGAACTGGCCGGGAGACATCATGCCCATCACGCCGCCTCCGGAAGATGGCCGGTGGCCGCAGGGGCCAGCGGCAGCAGGACGGTCACGGTCGTGCCCTGGCCTGGCGCCGATTCGATCAAGAGCGATCCCCCGTGCGCCTCGATCAGCGTGGTCGCCAGAAACAACCCGGTGCCCGCGCCGGGGACGGCGGTGCTGTTGCTGCCCCGGTAGAAGCGTTCGCGCACCAGCGGCAGGTCGGCGGGGGCGATGCCGATGCCGGTATCGCGCACGATGATGCAGCCTTGATCCCCGGCGGCGGTGCTACTGTGAACCGACACGCGGCCGCCCTCGTGCGAATATTTGCAGGCATTCTCGATGATCGCCGCAAGCGCACTGCGGAGCATCGCGGCATCGGCTTGCATGGTCGCCGCTGCGGTGCAGTCGGCGCTGTCGATGGCGATGCCGGCGCGGGCCTGACCAGCGGCGAGAACCGCATCGCGGACCAGCGCTGCCAGCGGCACAGTGGTCAGGACGCGCCGGATCCCGCCTTCTTCGAGCTGGACCAGTTGCAGCGCGCCTTTCATCACGTTCTCGATGCGGGCGGCGGCGTCTCGGACCATGTCCGCGCGTTCGGTCACGGCCTCCTCGGTCAGCCGCCCTGCGCGCCGCCGCAGGATCTGCCCGCAGCTGTCGATCACGGTCAGCGGCGTGCGAAATTCGTGGCTGAGAATGTTGATGAAGCGCCGCTGGCCGGTGGTGATGCGCCGCTCGCTTTCCAGTGCGCGGCGCATTTCACCTTCCTGGTGGACAATGCGCCGATAGGCCGCGCCCAATTGCGCGCCCATCGCCACCAGCCGTTCCGAAACGGTGTCGATCTCGGTCACGCCGAAGCGGGGTGCGACCTGATCGTATGCGCCTTCGCCGATCCGCTCCATCAGCGTTTCGATGTCCTTGAGCGGTGCGGCCACGCGCTGGCTCATCTGGCGGGCGCGCAGCGACAGGAACGCGAAGAACACCGCGTAGAACACCACCAGAATGCCGAGCATCGCCAGGCCGACATTGCGCAGGCGGTCGCGCAGCGCGTTGGCGTCGGTCAGGATATCGTCGGCCGGGGCCAGCACCACCAGCCGCCAATTGGGGCCCTGCACCAGCGCGCTCGACGCAACCATGTCCCTGCCCGATAGCCTGACATGCGTGACCCCGGGGCGGTTCGCGCGCAGGGCCTGGGCCAAGGCCTGCAATTCAGGCCGTTTGTACACGTTGAACTGTTCGGGCTTGAAGGTGTCGTGGCGGATGGCCTCGTCATAGTGGTGGACCTTGAGTTCCTTCAGGCCGAAGTCCCGCTCCCCGGCGGCGGGCAGCGCGAGGATCGAGCCGTCGCGGCCGACCAGCATCGCGTAGCCATGCCAGGGCAGATTGATCTTGAGGATGCGCTGCAGGATCGTATCCACCGTCAGGTCGATACCGACCACGGCCTCCATCCGCTCCGGCCCGTAGACCGGCGCAATCGCCGAGACCATCCAGCCACCGCCAGCCGGATCGACATAGGCATCGGTCCAGACCACTTTGCGCGACGGGTTATGCTGGGCATCGGCCTCGTAATAGAAGTTGTACGAAGGGATGTTCATGCCCGGCGCATATTGGCCGAGCACGTCGAAATAGGGATAGATGCGGTTGTAGCTGTCCCAGGTGTTCAGATAGACCTGCCGCACCAGCGGCGAGGCTTGCTTGATGCGCCGCATCGTGTGGTCCAGCCGGGCGGTGCGCCACACTTTGTCGATCTGTCGAGGACCGATCGGGACGATCCCGCTGTAGAAGCTGGCGGTTTCGTCCCCGCCCCGCAGTGTGTGGAACACGCCTTGTGCATTAAGCGCATAGCGCGCCCGCTCTGTCGCGGGTGGCAGGTAGGGGGTGGCCAGCGCTTCGCCGCTGTCCAGCGCATAGAGCCGGACCAGCCCCTCGACACTGCCGAGCGTGGCCTGAATGGTCATCGCCTCACGATTGGCGATGTCGGTGAGGTAGCCGCTTGAAATGGAACGGACCGCTTCGACGTTGCGTTCATATTTAACGTTGCCACTGATCCAGTAAATTACCAGAAAGCTTATTTCGATCATAAGCAGAGGCGCAATGGCCGCGCGCAAGTATGACCGACTTAGCCAGCGGTCCAACGGTTGATGTATTTCTACATATGGCGCAGTTAACGTGTTTTTCACTGGGAATATATCTCAAAGATCACTTTGTTTTAACAGAACAACTGCTAATTTTGAGTTGCAGTGATTGCAGGATGCGATGCAGGGTGTGATGGTCAATAGTGCAAAGCGCGCCACGCCGGTGGACTTGCCTGCCTGCGACGAGGCGTCGCTGGGTTTGCTGGCCGGTCTTGCCGAGCCGATCTGGGTGTACGACTTCGATTGTCACCGCATTGTCTGGTGCAATTTGGCGGCGCTCGCGCTGTGGAATGCCGCCTCATTGGCGGAGCTGCAGGGCCGTGACTTTCTGCCCGTGGCGCATGGCACGCAGCAGCGCATGGACAACTTGCGGCAGCGGCTGGCAGGCGGTGAAATCATCCGCGACGACTGGACCCTGTACCCGCTGGGCAATCCTTGCCAGCTCGAATGCCAGTTTTCCGGTGTCCGCCTTGCCAATGACGCGGTCGGCATGCTCGTGGCGGCCAAGCCGCAGGCGGGCAAGATCGGCACTTCGGACTTCGAACTGCGCACGATCGAGGCGGTGCGCCACACCCCGCTGATGATCTCGATGGTCACCGGGGCGGGGCACTGGCTGATGCACAACCCGGCGGCGGAGCAGCTGATGCTGATGCTGAGGCTGGGCAACTTGCCGCATTTCGACAACTTCCTCGCCCTGTTCGCGCATCGCGAGGAGGCCGCCGCTTTGCGCATGAAGGCGCTGGCGGAGGGTTCGGCCGAAGCCACTTTGCGCATCATGGGCGAAGACTACCGCATGCATGAGGTCAGCTTGCGGCGGCTGGCCGATCCGGCCAGCGGCCGCCTCTCGCTGATGCTTTCGCAGCAGGATGTCACGCTGGCGCACCGGCTCGATGGCCAGCTCAAGCAGGCGCTGGCCAAGGAGCAGGCGATCAACGAAGCCCAGCGCCAGTTCCTGCTGCTGACCAGCCATGATTTCCGCACGCCGCTGGCGGTCATCGACGGTGCGGCGCGGCGCATCGGCAAGCTGGTGATCGACAACCCGACGGTGACCGAGCGCGTGGGTGATATCCGCAAGGCGGCGCGGCGCATGGTGGAAGCGGTGGACAACACTCTCGCGACCGCCCGGATTGCCGAGGGCAAGTTCGGCATCGAGCTCCGGCGCGGCGCGATCGGGCCGATTATCGAACAGGCCATCGCCAATCAGCGCGCGCTCCATCCGGGCCGCCGGTTCGATGTGGATCTGCCGTTCCTGTCACAATTGCAGCTCGATCCCGCGCTGATCGAGCAAGTGCTCGAAAACCTGCTGTCGAACGCGATCAAGTATTCGCCCGCAGACAGCCCCATTGCGGTCGCCGCCCGGCTGCACGCCGAAACGATCGTGGTGACCATCACCGATCATGGCATCGGCGTCCCGGCCGAGGACATGCCCAAGCTCTTCACCCGCTTTTACCGGTGCAGCAATGTGGGCGGGGTCAAGGGCACCGGCGTCGGGTTGCATGCCGTCCGCTTTTTCATGGAATTGCACGGCGGCACGGTGACCATGACCAGCGAGGAAGGCGCCGGCTCGACCGTGACGCTGACCCTGCCCCTGCCTGCCAGCTGATCCCGGACGGCGCGTAGAGACTTGACAGCGCCGCCTCTCCGCCTCACAGTTTAAGGGTATTAAATAACGGGCGCAAAGCCTGAGAGGAGCGGAGCCGGATGACCATCACCCAACTCGACGTGCCACTGGCTTCGGTCGGCGAAGGCCCGGTGTGGGATGTGGGCGAACAGGCGCTCTACTGGATCGACATTCTGGGCAAGCTGGTGTTCCGGCATGATCCGGTCAGCGGGGAAACCCGGCAATGGGCGGTGCCCGAAATCATCGGCTCAATGGCGCTCAGCGCGGATGGCGGGGCGATTGTCGCGCTGGCAGACGGGGTCTATGCGCTGGATTTCGCCAGCGGCGCGTGCAGCCTGCTCGCCACCAGCCCGCTGCTCTCCGCCGAAGTGCAACTGGCCGATGGCAAAGTGGATCGGCGCGGCCGCTTCATCGTGGGATCGAGCGACCGCAAGATGAAGGAAGCGCGCGGCAAGCTGTTCGCGCTCGATCCGGGGGCCAGCGAACTGCGCGTGATCGACGAGGATATCTTCCTTGCCAACGGTCCCTGCTGGTCGCCCGACAACGCGACGTTCTACCACGCGGATTCGCTGCGCAAGCTGATCTATGCCTACGATTACGACATCGAGACGGGCACCGTCAGCCATCGCCGCCCGTTTGCCTCCACCGAAGAACTGGGCGGCATTCCCGATGGCGCGACGGTCGATAGCGAAGGCCATGTGTGGAGTGCGATCTGCGAAGGCGGCAAGATCGTGCGCTTCCGGCCTGATGGCTCGATCGAACGTATCGTCGATTTCCCGCAAAAGCTCCCCGGTAGCGTGATGTTCGGCGGCCCGGCGCTCGACCGGCTCTACGTGCCGACCCTGAGCCCGGCCTTCATGGGCCGCACCGCCGATCCGCTCGACGGCGCGACGTTCGTCATCGACGGGCTCGGCGTGACCGGGTTGCCCGAGCCGAGGTTCGGAGTTTGAAAACGCCCATGCCGCTGCTGCTGGTGCTGGTGTTCCTCAACATCGCGGGGTTCAGCCTGATCCTGCCGCTGCTGCCGTTTTACGGGACGCTGTTCGGCGCATCCTCGTTCGGGGTGGCGTGCCTGTTTGCGGCTTATTCGCTGGGCAATGTGGCGGGCGAGATTGTCTGGGGCCGCCAGTCGGACCGCATCGGGCGCAAGCCCGTGCTGATCCTTACGACCGCTTCGGCGGCGCTGACGTATGTGGTGTTTGCACATGCGCCGAGTTTGGGAGCCGCGATCGCCATCCGCATCGTCACCGGGTTCTTCAGCGGGACTTTGGGCGTGGTGCAGGGCGTGATTGCCGATATCACCCCGCCGCAGGAACGGGCGCGCAACATGGGCTATTTCGGCGCGAGCTTCAATCTCGGCTTCGCCACCGGGCCTGCCATCGGCGGCCTGCTCGCGGTTCCGGCGCTGGGGGCGGCGGGGTTTCATCCGCCGATCTATGCCGCCGCGCTGCTCGCTGCCGGAGCCTCGTGCTGGGCGTTCTTCGCGCTGCCCGAAACGCGCCCCGCCGACGCTGCTGCGCGCCCCGCGCCGCGCTACCGCGAGGCGTGGGGTTTTGTCGGGAGCGATCCGTTGCTGCTGCGCCTGTTCCTCATCGCCTTTTGCGGGATTGCCGCCTTCGCCTCGATGGAGGCGATTTTCGGCCTGTGGACCGCGCGCAATTTCGGCTGGGGCACGCACGAGGTCGGCCTGACGTTCATCGCGGTCGGCGGCTCCGGTCTGCTCGTTCAGGCTTTCCTGATCGGCCCGCTGGTCAAGCGCTTCGGTGAGGCGCGGGTCATCGTGGCGGGCCTATGCGTGCTGGCGAGCGCGATGGTGTTGCAACCGGTCATCAAGCTGCCGGTCTCCGCCGTGGTGCTGATGGCGCTGCTGATGGTGGGGCACAGTCTGGCCTTTCCCAACGCCGGTGCGCTGGTGTCGCGCGGCACCCCGCCGGATCGGCAGGGCAGCGTGATGGGGCTGATGATGGCCTCAAACGCGCTGTCGCGCATTGTTGCGCCGCCGTTCTTCGGCTGGGTCTATGGGCAGCGCGCCGATGCGCCCTATTTCCTTTGCGCGGCGATGATCGGTTTGATGCTGCCGGTCGCGCTGTCGGTCGTGCGTCTGCGCCAACAGGAGGCCCCGCGATGACTACGATAAACCCTGCGGCCTGGCGCGCCTTTGCCCGCGCTATCGGTGCCGACAACGTGCTGACCACGCCCGATGACCGCAACGCCTATGCCGATCATTTCGCGGCGGACGAAGCGCACCACGAACCGGCGGGCGCGCTGGCCCCGGCAAATACCGAGGAAGTGCGCGAGATCGTGCGCATTGCCAACCAGTACCGCGTGCCGCTCTGGCCGATCAGCCGGGGCAAGAACTTCGGCTATGGCGGTTCGGCTCCGGTGCTGCGCGGCGCGGTGGTGCTCGATCTCTCGCGCATGAAAAAGATCGAGGTCGACGCTGAAAACGGCACCGTGCTGGTCGAGCCGGGTGTGGGCTTTTTCGACCTTTACGACCATCTGCAGGCCAAGGGTATTCCGCTGTGGCTTTCGGTGCCGGGCAACAGCTGGGGCTCGGTCGCGGGCAACGCGCTCGATCGCGGGGTGGGCTATACCTCGTATGGCGATCATGCCGCGCGCATCTGCGGGCTCGAAGTGGTCCTGCCCGATGGCGATCTGGTGCGCACCGGCATGGGCGCGATGGACGGCGCGCCCACCTGGTCGCTCTACCGCAATGGCTACGGACCGGGCTGGGACACGATGTTCTGCCAGTCGAACTTCGGGATCGTCACCAAGCTCGGGCTGTGGCTGATGCCCGAACCCGAAGCGGTGGCGGGCTATGACTACGAGTTCGACAAGCCCGAGGATCTCGGCTGGGCCATCGACACCCTGATGCCGCTGCGCCGCGACGGGCTGATCCAGCAAGCGCCCAGCATCGGCAACTGGCTGCGCTCGGCGGCGGTGATGACCACGCGCGAGCAATGGACCAAGGACAAGGGCCCGCTCGACGACAAAGTGGTGACCGCGATCCGCGACAAGTTCAAGATTGGCTGGTGGAGCGTGCAGATCCGCTTCTACGGCCACCTCGATGTGGTCGAAGCGGCGCAGCGCGTGCTCGACCGCGCGTTCGACAGCAAACCCATTCTCGCCAAGAAACCCGCGCTGTGGAAGCGCGGCGATCCGCCCGAAGGTTCGCCGGTCACGGGCGTGCCGGTCAGCTTTCCGCTGGCCAATGCCAACTGGCATGGCGGGCGCGGCGGGCATGTGGGCTATTCGCCGGTGCTGCCGCCGCGCGGCGATCTGGCGCTCGATCAGTTCCGCCGAACCTATGCGCTCTACCAGCGCTACGGCATGGATTATCACGCCAGCTTCGCGATGGGCGAGCGCAGCCTGACCAACGTCAACCAGATCCTCTACAACAAGGATGATCCGGCGATGATGGGCCGCGTCGATGGCATGTTCCGCGCGCTCGTGGCCGATGCCAGCGCGCACCGCTACGGCGAATACCGCACCCATATCGACTACATGGACCTCGTCGCCGATTCCTATGATTTCAACGGCCACGCGCTGCGGCGGCTCAACACGCGGGTGAAGGACGCGCTCGATCCCAACGGCATTCTTGCGGCGGGCAAAAGCGGCATCTGGCCCAAGGGAGTGCGGGCATGAAGCGCGCAGCAATTATCGCGGGCCTGGCGCTGCTGAGCGTGCCGGTCATCGCGCAGACGCCGCCTGCGGGCAGCGGCACGCAAGTCGTCAATCCGTTTCGCGGCGTGATGCAGGACCGCTCCTCGCATTCGCCGGATGAGGCGCTGTTTGTCGAGAAATGCGGCATGTGCCATCGCCAGATGGGCATGGGCACGGTGCTGCTCGCGCGGCGGATGGCGCCCGCGCTGGCCCGCCTCGAAGCGCGCGATGACCTTACCGCCGACTATGTCACGCAGGCCGCGCGGCAAGGGATCGGCAACATGCCGCGCATCCGCCGCGGCGAAGTCAGCGATGCGCAGATGGCGCGGATTGCGGCCTATCTGGCCAAGGGGAAAACCCCGTGAAGCCCGCCCTGTCGCGCCGGACGTTCGTGAAGGCCGCCGGGGCGCTGGCGGGTGCTGGCCTGCCTGCGGTGGGACGCGCGATGGCGGGCCAGCCACTGGTCCTGCTCGACCCACGGATCAGACCGGGCCGCGCGCCGGACACCGCCGTGCTGCTCACCGATCCGCTGCGGCAATGGCAGGGCGGCCTGCGGGACAGCGCAGCGGCCACAGGTGCGATTGCGCAGGTGCGCTGGGACATCGCGGTGATGCTGCACCAACTGGGCCGGGAAGCGCGCTTGCCGGTCGCTGTCCGCCCGTCCGGCCCGGCGCAGTTCAGCGTCCATATCGGTCCCAAGGTGCGCTAGCGCTGTTCCTGCATGCCCGAGAGGCCCTGCGCCACCGCGTTTAGCGCGATGTCGAAGGCCTGCTCCGGATCTATACCCTCGATCATGATCCCGTCGAGCCGCCGGTTGTTCTGAAACAGCGACCAGCCCAGCGTGAACGAATTGATCGTGGACTGCGCCAGACGGGCCGCAGGCGCGGTCATGCCGCCGCTGACCAGGTGCGTGTCGATGCGTTCGGCCAGTTCGGTCACCATGGCGTCGGTCGGGGCGACAAACGCGATCAGCCGCGCCGAATCGCGGCGGCGCAGATGGCTGCGCCGCAAGGCCCGGCCAAAATCGACCAGCCAGTCCCTGCCGACGAGGCCGAAATCCACCTCCGCCAGCACTTCGCGCAGCAGCGCCTCGGCCATCAGCCCGTAGAGCTCGGCGCGGTTCTTGACATACCAGTAGAGCGCCGGGGTCTGCACGCCCAGACAATCGGCGATCTTGCGCAAGCTGAGCGCGTCGAACCCCCCTTGTTGCAGGATGGCAAGCCCCACCTCGCGGATGGCGGTTGCATCAAGGGTCGGCTTTTTCTCCATCGGTGAGGCTATTCACCGTCGAGTCGGCGGGCGCAACGGGGTTTGCAGCCTGAAAGCGTGCTTCAGCCCGCCCGCTCGATCGCGGTGCGCAGGGTTTCCGCAAGGCGGCCGATATGATCGGGCTCGATAATCAGCGGCGGCGAGAGCGCGATGATATCGCCGGTCACGCGGATCAGCAGCCCGTTGCGGAAGCAATCGGTGAACACATCGAAGCCGCGCGCACCCGGCGCTCCGTCGCGCGAGGCGAGCTCGATCCCGCCGACGAGGCCGATGGTGCGCACGTCGATCACATGCGGCACATCGCGGAAGCCGTGGAGCGTATCGGCCCAGAGCGTCGCCATATCGGCTGCGCGCGTCAGCAGCCCCTCGCGCGCATAGATGTCGAGCGTGGCAAGGCCCGCAGCGCAAGCCACCGGATGGCCCGAATAGGTATAGCCGTGGAACAGCTCGATCAAGTTTTCCGGCCCTTGCACCACGCCGTCGTGCACCATGCGGCTGCACAGCACTGCGCCCATCGGCAATGTGCCGTTGGTGATGCCCTTGGCGGTGGTGATGATATCGGCCTTCACCCCGAAGTAATCGACCGCGAACGGCGTGCCGAGCCGCCCGAAGCCGGTGATCACTTCGTCGAAGATCAGCAGGATGCCGTGCCGCGTCGCGATCTCGCGCAGCCGTTCGAGGTAGCCCTTGGGCGGCAGCAGCACCCCGGTCGAGCCCGCGACCGGCTCCACGATCACCGCCGCAATCGTCTCGGCCCCGTGGAGCTGGACCAGCCGTTCCAGATCATCGGCCAGTTCCGCGCCATATTCGGGCTGGTCGCGGCTGAAGGCGTTGCGCGCCAGATCGTGGGTGTGGCGCATATGGTCCACCCCCGGCAGACTGCTGAACACCCTGCGGTTGTTGAGAATGCCGCCGACCGAGACTCCGCCGAAACCGACCCCGTGATAGCCGCGCTCGCGCCCGATGAAGCGCGTGCGCGTGCCCTGGCCGATGGCGCGCTGGTAAGCGAGCGCGATCTTGAGCGCGGTATCGACCGATTCCGAGCCCGATCCGGTAAAGAAAATCCGGTCCATCCCCTCGGGCGCGATTTCGGCCAGCCGGCTCGCGAAATCGAAGCCGATGGGGTGGCCCATCTGGAACGCGGGCGCGAAGTCCATCGTGCGCACCTGATGCGCTACGGCATCAGCAATCTCGTTCCGACCATGCCCGGCGTTGACGCACCAGAGCCCCGCAGTGCCGTCCAGAATCTCGCGGTCGTCGACCGAGCGGTAGAACATGCCCTGCGCCTCGGCCAGCAGGCGCGGCTGGGTCTTGAACTGGCGGTTGGCGGTGAACGGCATCCACCAGGATGCGAGATCGGGCGTGTTCATGAAAGATCGTCCTCTGGAGTTTGGGCGATACTGGTTTCAGCCAGCCGCGCGTCATATGCAAGAATGGCGTTGAGCAAAACTTGTGTGCCCGCGCCGGAAAGCATGTCGCGCGTTGCGAGCCCCACTTTGTCCGCCCCCAGCTTGACGCATTCGATCAGCCCGGCATCAAACGCGATGGCCGGCGAGTGCCAGTTGCGCCGTTGCTCCACCTCCAGCCCGTTCGTCTTGGCCGCCTCGGCCAAAGCGGCCAGAAACGCGGCTTCCATCGCATCGAGCAGGGCCTCGTCCGGGTGGCGGATATCGGCGGTGAAGCACACTTCGCCCGGCACGACATTGCGGCGGCCAATGTCCTGCACGCCCTGCGCCGCGCCGATGGTGATCCCTTCGGCCTCGAGCATCGTGTCCCACAAGCGGCGCGGGTTGATCGAAAGATTGGTTTGCATCGCCATGGCGGGGCCCCCGTGGCGAGCAGCGTAACCATTGCCGCCGGGATCAGCAATGGGATCAGCAACGGGATCGGCAGCAAGTGGCGCGACACCCGTGCCGCGCCCCTTGCTGACTCAGTGCTTGGCTCAGTCGCTTTTGCCGCTCAGCGTCGGTATCGGAATGACCGCCTTGTAGCCGCCATTGCCGCCCGAGAGAGTCGGCATCGGGATCACCGGCTTGTAGCCGCCGCTTCCGCCCGAGAGCGTCGGCATCGGGATCACGGCCTTGTAGCCGCCCGCACCGCCCGAGAGTGTCGGCATCGGGATGATCGGCTTGTAGGCCCCGGTCTGGCCCATGAGGCCGGTCTTGGACCGGGAATTGCGCGAGATGGCGGAGAGGCCGAACAGGTTCGAGAAGAAATCCCCGCGCCCGCCCAGCAGCGGCAATCCGAAGAGGTTGGAGAACAGGCCGGTGTCAAGATCCGACGAGACCGAGCGGCCGCTGGTATCACCGGGATCGAGCGGCCCGCGTTCATCCAGCACGGCGCGGACCATAGTGGCTTCGGTGGGGCGGGCGTGGCACACGACTGCCGTCGCGCCCTTGGCAACGCCGTCGGCCAGTTCTGCGGCGCGGGCCTTGAACACACCGGCCTTGCGTGCAGCGGCCAGCACCGCGTCGTGCGCGCCGTCGCCCTCGGGCAGGGAGAGGACGGTCAGCTCGCTCGGCTGATAGCCCGCCCTTCGCAAGGCACTCGCTGCGTCCTCAGCCGCAGCAACGCTGCTGTAGAGACGGCTTGCAACTTCGCTCATATCGCTCTCCCTTCCTGCACAATTGCAGCCCCCCCGGGGCCTTTCCGTTGATGTCGTCCTGCGGTCCCGGCAACGGTGCTGCCAGCGCTATGGGGCGCCGGGCTCAGCAGCGGTGCGGCGCTCGCCAGTGTCACCAGCAGCAGCACGATCTCCAGACCATACACCGCATGGTATCCACTGGCCGGATGGCTGGAGAAACTGGCAACCAGATCGCGGATGATGCCGCCAAGCGCGACGCCAAGGCCTGCGGCGGTTGCCTGGCTCGCACCCCAGGCACCGAGCGCAAGGCCGACTTGCCCCGGCGGTGCGCGGTTCATCGTGGCGGTCAGCGTGCCATGGCCAAACAGCCCGGCCCCTGCGCCGATCGCCGCCGTGCCCGCTGCGAACAGCGCGACGCTGGCAAGCGGCTGGGCCAGAATGACGGCAGCAAAGGCCGGGATCCCCAGCACGGCACCGATGCACGCCAGCCGCAGCGGATCATAGCCCCGCGCCAGCACGCGCGACGCCGCGCCGAAACCGGCAATGCCGCCCAGCGCCAGAGTCGCGGTGAGTCTGGTCGTTTCGCCCACGGCGAGGCCGAGGACTTGCCCGCCATAGGGTTCGAGCAGCACATCCTCCATCGTGAAGGCCATCGTGCCAATGCCGGTGACGAGGAGGAACGTGCGCGCGCGGTCGCCCGCCAGAAAGCTGGCAAAGGCCGTGCGGAAATCGGGCGGAACCGGCTGCGGCACCCGCGCGGTTGACCGGCGCGGCTCCTGCTTCCACGCGGCGGTGCCGACCAGCACGACCGTCAGCAGCGCGCAGGCCTGAACGACCTGAACGAGGCGGCCGGGGGTGAAATCGGCCAGCATCGCGCCGAACAGCAGCGCGCTGGCGATCATCCCGACGAGCAGCATGACATACATCAGCCCCACGACTTTGGGGCGGCTTTCGGGCGCGGCGAGATCGGTGGCGAGCGCGAGGCCCACCGTCTGGATCGTGTGCAGCCCGGCACCGACGAGCAGGAACGCGAGCGCGGCGGCGGCCTGACCGACCCATGCCGGGGCGCTGGCCGAATCGCCAAGCCGCGCGAGCACGAGCAGCGCGAAGGGCAGAATGGCAAGGCCGCCGAATTGCAGCATGGCCCCGCGATAAATGAACGGAACGCGCCGCCAGCCCAGCTGCGAGCGGTGGTGGTCCGATTTGTGGCCGATCACCGCGCGGAATGGCGCAAACAGCAGCGGCAGCGCGATCATCGCGCCGACCAGCGAGGCCGGCACGTGCAGTTCGACAATCATCACCCGGTTGAGCGTGCCGATCAGCAAGGTCAGCGCCATGCCGACCGCGACCTGAAACAGCGACAGGCGCAGCAGCCGCGACAGCGGCAGATCGGGCGTGGCCGCGTCGGCGAAGGGCAGGAAGCGCGTCCCCATCCCGATCCACTGGCGCATCATGAAGCGACTGACCCGGTTCATTCGGCTTCCCTCGTTGAAGGCCGCGATTCAGCAAAAGGGTGGCGGGAGCACGTCAGCACTCCCGCCTGCTAGGATTAGCCGCCCTTTGCAGCAGGCGCCTTTGCCGGCGTCTGCAACACGGCGTTCATCGCCTGTTTCGGCGCTGCTGCCGCAGGGGCAGCCGCTTCCGATCCATTGAAGAAGCGCTTCACCCATGTCGTGTTTTCGATCACCGCAAAGTGAACAGTGAACGAAATCAACGCGACTGAGCCCAGAAACGCGGGCAACCCGATGGTCGGGTTAACCACGCACCAAATACGTCCTTGGTTCATGGTACCGCTCCTACTTCAACCAGGGTGAGTACATGTACACAAGCGTGTGAGCGATGAGCGCAATAACGAAAAATACTCTCGCGCCGTCAATCACATGTTTGTGCAGTTCTTCGCTTTCACGGATCGTCAGCCCTGTTGGCCAGACCCGGTCAGGATCGTCAAGATCGCTCATGGCAACTCCTTCCCCCCACTTCTCACTTACAGATGGCGAGCGGCAGCACCTGAGGGGGGTGCCATGGCCCGTCCCGGCGCACATAAACATGAACCGGCACTCCAGCATTCTCGCCCTGCCGCAAGGTGTCAAGGATTTATTACGCAATTGACTGTCATACAAAATGGACGCTCAGCCCATCGCGCCCTGCAAACCGGGCAGTTTTCAGGGGGTTGCGATGGCCTGCGGCTGGCCCGGTGCGCGCGGCGAGCGCTGTCATTTTTGAGGGGCGGCATTTTGCGGCAAGTCAAAGCCCGGGCGGGGCATGCTGCGCCATGATCCAACCAGCGGACCCGGGCCTTCAGGCGGGGCGCAGGGATGGATGCTGGGAGACGGCCCGATGGAAGCGCTTGAACGGATTGACGCCACCCGTGCGGAAACCTTGCAGAACCCCTGTCCCCATTACGAGCGGCTGCGGCGACTGGCGAACGTGTGCTTCGCCGATCCGGCCTGAGCAGATTTAGGGAGTTGAACCATGGTCGAGACACTGACGGGCACCAACCGGTCCAAGGGCATCACCTACGATGCCCTGCTGGACATGGACACGCATCAGGTTCCGCCGCGCCTGCGCGAGGACTGCCCGATCGAGCCGGGGCCGACGATTGTCGATCCGAGCATCTATTATTCGCGCGATTTCTTCGATCTGGAGGTCGAGCGGCTGTGGAAGCGGGTGTGGCAGATGGCCTGCCACGAGGATGATATTCCGAACGTGGGTGACAGCCATGTCTATGACATTGCCCACCTTTCCTACATGATCGTGCGCACCGCGCCGGACGAGATCAAGGCTTTCCCCAACGCCTGCCTGCACCGCGGCCGCGCGCTGCTGACCGAGCACAGCACGGGGCTGCACGAGTTCCGCTGCCCGTTCCACGGCTGGGCCTGGAAGATCGACGGCGCGCTGAAGGAAGTGCCGTGCCAGTGGGATTTCCCCTCGGTCAGCGCGCGCACGCACAGCCTGCCATCGCTGCGTGTCGGGCGCTGGGGCGGCTGGGTGTTCATCAATCCGGACGATAATGCCGAGCCGTTCGAGCACTTCCTCGGCGATATCGACCGGCACTTCGAGCCGATCCCGTTCGAGCGGCGCTACAAGGCGGTGCATGTGGCCAAGAAACTGCGCTGCAACTGGAAGGTGGCGCAGGAGGCCTTCATGGAGGCCTATCACGTGGTGGCGACGCACCCGACGCTGCTCGATGTCATGGGCGATGCCAATTCGAAGTATGACGTGTTCGGCAACATGTCGCGCGCGATCTCGCCCAATGGCTTGCTCAGCCCGCATGTCAATCCGGCGGTGTTGGCGGCCCCGCTCGAAGGCGCGAAGACTTATGCCAAAGTGCGCCACGCGCTGTCGGGCAATGTCTATGAGCGGCTGGGCGAGGACCGCGTGCAAGTCACCGCGCCGGACGGACGCACCGGCCTGTTCGACCACCAGGCGCACCATATCGAAGGCGTGCTCGACCATGCCGACGTCCAGCTGTGTGACTGGGTGGGCGGCCGGCTGCCCGACGGGTGGGAGCTTGAGGAGGACCACACCACCAGCGGCCCCGTGCCAGATCGGCGCAAGGTGATGGCCGACGCGGCGCGCGAGCATTGGCGGGCCACGCTGGGCGACGAGGTCGACACGATCTCGGATGCCGAATTCGTCGACACGATCTACTACAACCTCTTCCCCAACATCAGCCCGTGGGGGTGCCTCAATCCGATCTTCTACCGGTTCCGCCCCCAACGGCGACAATCCGGAGGAGTGCATCCACGAGACGATGTTCATGATGCCACTGGCCAAGGGTGAGCCGCGGCCCGCGCCCGCCCCAGTCCACTGGCTCGATTTCGACGACGACTATTGCGATGCCGAGGAGCTGGGCATGCTGGCCAAAGTGTTCAATCAGGATGTGGTCAACCTGCCTCACGTGCAGCGCGGCATGAAATCGATCAAATCCAAGGAGATCGTGTTCGCCAACTACGGCGAGACGAAGATCCGGCATTTCCACAAGCTGCTCAACGCGCAGCTCGCGCGATAACGGCCTGCTGCGCAAAAGTACCAGTTGCGGCGCCGGACCGGCGGCGCGACAACCACGCGATTTCTCCGGTTTGGAAGGCCTTGCCATGTCACGTGAACAGCTGATCGAGATGACCCGTTCGCTTGTCGCCCACGGCGATGCGGGAACGATGGAACTGGCCGACGGGGTCGTGCGCATTCCCGCTTCGACTTATACCGACGAGGCGCTGTTCGAGCGCGAGAAAAAGCAGATTTTCCGCCGCCTCCCGCTGATGGTCGCGCCTTCGTGCGAGATCCCGCAGCCGGGCGATTTCAAAGCGATGGACATCTGCGGCGTGCCGCTATTGCTCACCCGGCAGAAGGATGGCAGCGTGGCGGCCTTGCTCAACATGTGCGCGCACCGGGGCAATCCGGTCGCCTCGGGCAGCGGCAATGCCAGCCGCTTTACGTGCGGCTACCACGGCTGGACCTTCAAGAACGACGGCGAGCTGATCGGCGTGGCGAGCCCGCAGGATTTCGGCGCGATCGACAAGGCCGCCAATTGCCTGACGCGCTTCCCGGTCTACGAGAGCGCGGGCCTGATCTGGGCGACGCTCGATCCGAATTCCAAGCTTTCGATTGCCGATTACCTGTGCGGCTATGACGATCTGCTGAAGGCCTTCGGGTTCGAGACCTGGCACTTGTTCAGCCAGCGCACGCTTTCGGGGCCGAACTGGAAGACGGCCTATGACGGCTATCTCGATTTCTACCACCTGCCGGTGCTCCACGCGGCTACTTTCGGCGCGGATTTCTACAACCGCGCCAACTACTTCGAGTTCGGGCCGCACCAGCGCCTGTCCACCCCTTCGAAGTTCGCGATCAAGGTTTCCTCGAACGATGGCGAGCAGATCGACCTCAGCCAGCTGAACGATGACGAGATTTCCGACGACGTGCTGGTGCAGGGCGTGTGGACGATCTTCCCGCATATCTCGATCGCCAGCTTCTACGGCGGCGGCCTGCGCGGGGCGATGATCAGCCAGCTGTTTCCGGGCGACAAGGTGGGCGAAAGCTTCACCACCCAGTTCTACGTGATGGAGAAGAAACCCGTCGACGAAGTCGCGATCAAGGCCGCGCACGAGCAGTTCGACTTCCTCGAAATCGTGGTGCGCGACGAGGACTACAAGACCGGCAAGCGCCAGCATGTGGCGCTGCAGAGCGGGCTGATGAAGGACGTGCTGTTCGGCCGCAACGAGCGCGGCGGCCAGGTGTTCCACACTTGGGCAGCCAAGCTGCTCAAAGCGACCGACGACGAGCTGGTCGAGATCTTCGCCCGCGAGGCCCAGCGCGAGGCGGCGGAGTAAGGCTCCTCAGCCCGCAAGATCGTTTTCGAAGACGATCTTGATATCGGGCGCGTCCATCGCTTCGGCCGCGAGCGAGAACGGCAGCGTTCTTGTCACCGCCGCCTCCGCGTGAAAGTGCCCGCAGGCGATGTGCTCGACGAGATCGGGCAACACGCCGCGCGCGCTGACCCGGCAGGTGTGGAAGGTGATCCCTTTCATGTAGAGCGGCGTTAGCGGGAGGCCGACCAAGGGCTCGAAATAGATCGCGATGGCGGTGCACACTCCGTTGGGGGCGGTGGAGAGCAGGGCGAAGCGGAGGGCCGGCTGGAGGCCGCTGGCATCGACGGTGATTTCGAACTGCTCGGCAGGTTCACGCCCCTCCGCCAGCGCGAGGGGTTCGGCCGTTGCACCCAAAGTTTGGGCGAGGGCGCGGCGGCCGGCGTCGTCATCAAGATAGAGCACGCGGCCCGCCCCCAGCGATACGGCCAGGCCCGCGGCATAAAGACCCACGCTTTGCGCAACGCCACCGACCACCAAGACGCTGGCACCCGGCCGCGCCTTGAGGTGCGGAGCGACCGCGCGCCAACCGTCAGGGATATTGTCCGAGAGCGAGGCGAGCTGCGCGTTGGCAAGACCGGCGGGCACAGGCAGGAGCATGTGATCGGCAAAGGGGACGTGCATGGCGTCCGACAAGCCGCCGCCGAACTGCATGCCGAGGCCGTAAGCCGCGCGGGGCGGATAGACCTCGCACGAGGAGGTGAGCCCGCGCAGGCACGTGGCGCAGCGCCCGCAACTCAGCTGGAACGGGACGATGACGCGGTCGCCGGGCCGGACATTGGCGGCGGGTCCGGCATCGATGACTTCGCCGATCGCTTCATGCCCGAACGGGAATGGGCCTGTTGCAGGGGCGACGCCGTTTGCGATGTAGAGATCGAGATCGCACCGCGCGACGCTGAGCGGGCGCACCACGGCATCGGTATCGGCCGCCAAAACGGGGGCCGTGATGTCGCGCCACTCGAACTTGCCGCGTTCGATGAAATAGAGCTGACGCATGATCCTAGCTGCCCTTCAGGAAAGTGACGACGACGCGATGCGAGGTTGCTGCCCGCGCGTGCCGAACCAGAGCGTGGCGGCGGCGAGCATCACGTAGAGCGCGACGACCATGTGCTGCACACAGACCTGCAGCGGTGCTCCCGCTTGCGAGGCTACATAGGCATCCCCGAGCGGCATGACCGGAGCGACGACCAAGGCCCATTTGAGACCGTTCAGATCGCGGCGCAGCAGCAGGCCCGTGCCGAGGAGCGCGATGAACGCTGTCCGCAGGCCATAGACATGGACCCAGGCGGCATCCCCAGCATCGGCAAGCGGCGCGCCGAATTTCGCGGCAAAGGCATCGGGGTTGCGGAATGCGCTCACCGCGCTGAGCCCCTGAAACAAGGCCAAGGGAACGCTCATCCAGAACCCGGTGCGGCGCCACGCCTTCCCGAGCTGCTGGCTGGCCGTGTCACCTGCGGTCATTGGCCACCTGCGCCGCGCGGCTCCTGCGGCGCCATGCCCGCCTTGCCCTGGATAATCAGCGGGGCGTCGAACCACGTGACTTCGGCATCTGCACCATAGGTCGCTTTCACCCGGTCGTGCCAGGTCTGGTTGAAGAAGGCCCGCGCGGCGTCCGCATTGGTCCAGAGGTAGATCCCGCCGGCGCGATGGGTCTCTTCGTTGATCGTGAAGTACTTTTGCTTCAACGTCGGGATCGCGGCATATTGCGGGGCCTGCTGCTTGAACAGGGCCTCGATCTTGTCACGCGAAAGACCGGGTGGAATTGGAATGGCGACGACCACGGCAACAGGACCGGTATACGTCTGGGCTGCGGCCGGGGTGGTGGAGACAGCAACAAGCAGCGCGGCGGCGGCGGCAATAGATGCACGGATCATGGCAATCCCTTCCCTTGGACGTTGCACGAATCTATAACGACCAGTCTATATACTTTTATGGGAATGGCAAGGATAGCGAATGGCGCCAGCAGGAAAACATCGGGAGTCAATTCTGGCAGCGGCGGCGCGCCTGTTCCGGCGGCAAGGCTATGCCGGAACCGGCCTTTCCGACATTCTGGCAGCGAGCGGCGCGCCCAAGGGATCGCTTTATCATTATTTTCCAGGCGGAAAGGCCGAGATCGGCGCGAATGCGGTCGAGTTTGCCGGAAGTCTGGTGACCGGCTCGCTCGCGAAACTGGCCGAGCAGCACGCTTCGCCGGGAGCCCTGCTCAAGGCCTATGCGGCCATGTTGGCGGAATGGATGGCGCAGTCCGAGTGGCAGGCCGGCTGCCCTATCGCGACGGTGCTGCTGGAAACGGCGCCGGGCGAGGAGGCCATCACCGCGGCCGGCGCCCGTGCGCTGGCGAGCTGGAGCGATGTCTTCGTGCAATCGCTGACGGCGAAAGGCGTGCCCCCAGAGCGTTCGGCGCGACTTGCCCGCATGACGATTGCCGCGATGGAAGGCGCGCTGCTGCTCGCCCGGGTCGAGCAATCGGCAGACTCCATTCTGACCACGGCCGATGAAATCGCGCACCTGCTGGAGGACGCCGCCGAATTGGGTTGACCACGCGCGGTGCTGACATAGGCTAGTCCGCGAGGTGCTGTTTCGGAAGGGGGAAGCCGATGCGTGTCTATCCGATGCTTGCGGCTGCTTTGTTGGCAGGCGGTGCGATTGCGGCGGCGGCGGCCACGGGCCTGCCCTCACCGCGCCACTCCGATGCGGCGGCGCTGGCCATGCTCGATCCCTCGCGGCTGGCGGCGGCGGCTTGTGCGGAGCGGGCGCGCTCCAGCACGCCGATCCTGCTGCGGCGGTTGCAACAGGCGGCGGCGCTGATGGGGCCGGTCGTACCTGGCAAGTTCCCGCTCTATGGCGGCGTGCCGCGTTCGGCGCTGGAGCCGGGCGGGCTGACGGCCGAGGCGCGGCCGTGGTTCGATCAGGGCCTCGAGATGGCCTACAATTTCAACCACGCGGCGGCGGTCGCCTCGTTCCGCAAGGCGCAGGTGCTCGCGCCCGGGTGTGCGCTGTGTTTCTGGGGCGAGGCGCTGGTGCAGGGTCCCAATATCAATGCACCGATGGATGCGAAGGCGCTGGCGCCGACGCTGAATGCGCTGGCAAAGGCGCAAGGCCTGGCGGGAACCGCGCCGGCGCTGGACCGGGCGCTGATCGGGGCGCTGGCGGCGCGCTATTCCGCAGATCCTAAGGCCGACCGGGCGGCGATGGACGCGGCTTATGCTGATGCCATGCTGGGGCTGGCGGCGGCGCATCCGGCCAATGACGAAGTGGCGGTGCTGTCCGCCGAAGCCGCGATGGACACGAGCCCGTGGAACTACTGGCAGCCGGGCACACGGCAGCCGCGGCCGCGCATCGACAAGGCGGTGGCGCTTGTCGAGGGCGTGCTGGCGCGCCACCCCGGTCATCAGGAGGCGGCGCACCTCTATATCCACATCATGGAATACGTCGATCCGGCGCGCGCGGAGAAGGCGGCGGATGCGCTGGCGCTGAGCGCGATGCCCGAGGCGGGGCACCTCGTGCATATGCCGGGGCACATCTATTACCGCGTCGGGCGCTACAAAGATTCGATTCGGGCGAACATCATCGCCGCCCGGTCGGACGAGGCCTATCTTGCGCGGGTGCCCGATGACGGGTTCTATCGCTACAGCTACTATCCGCACAACGTTCACTTCATCGTGGCGTCCGCGCAGCAGGCGGGCGATCTGGGGCTCGCGGTGGCGCAGGCGCGCAAGCTTCTGAGGATCATTCCCGAAGGGAAGGCGGTCGAGCTCGGCTGGGTGCAGGCCGTCGTCGCCGCGCCCTCATTCGCCTTCGCGCAAGGCGGGAGCCCCGCGCAGATCTTGGCGCTTCCGAAGCCGGACGCGCGCCTGCCCTATGTGCTGGCGATGTGGCACTATGCGCGGGGGGTGGCCTATGCGCGGCTGAAGCAGCCGCGCGCACTGGACGCGGAACTGGCGGCGATGGACCGGCTCACCGCCGATCCGGGAATCAAGGTGCTGGAAGGGACAGGGACGCCGGGGACGGACCTTATCCACCTGGCGCAGCACGTGATGCGCGGGCGCATGGCTTATGCTGAAGGCGATTTTGCAGCGGCGGCGGAGCACTACCGCAAGGCGCAGGCGATCGAGGGGACGATCCCCTATCAGGAGCCGCCATACTGGTATTACCCCGTCGGCCAGTCGCTGGGCGCGGCGCTGCTCGCGGGCGGAAAGCCCGCCGAGGCGCGCGATGCGTTCCATCGGGCGCTACTGGTGGCGCCGGGGAACGGCTGGGCGCTGTGGGGCCTAGCGCAGAGCGAGGCTGCGCTGGGACACAAGCTGGAAGCGCGCGCGGCTGAGGCAGCGCTCGGGCGGGCGTGGCTGGGAGATCGGCGGTTGCTGACGCTGGAGAGGTTGTAAGCCCCTCCGACGCGCCTGCGGCGGGCCACCTCCCCATTTGGGCTTCGCAAAAATGGGGAGGGCCAGCAGTCTCTAACCGTCCTTGTAGTAGTAACTGTAGCCGTTGATCGCAGGCGCGCCGCCGAGGTGGGCGTAGAGGACGCGGCTGCCTTCAGGGAAGAAGCCCTTGGCGCAAAGGTCGATCATGCCTTGCATCGATTTGCCCTCGTAGACCGGGTCGGTGATCATGGCCTCGGTGCGGGCGGCGAGGCGGATGGCTTCGTTGGTTTCCTCTGACGGCACGCCGTAGGCCGGATAGGCGTAGTCCGGGTTGATCACGATCTCGTCCTCTCGGATCCGGCGGCCGAGGCCTACGAGCTCGGCGGTGTTATCGACGATGGAGCGGACTTGCGCACGCGTCTGTTCGAGCGTGCCGGAAGCGTCGATGCCGATAACCGTGTGGGCGCGGTCCTGCGCTGCGAAGCCGACGATCATGCCGCCCTGGGTCGAGCCGGTGACGACGCAGACGACGATATAATCGAACTGGAAGCCAAGCTCAGCCTCCTGCGCGGCGACTTCTTCGGCAAAGCCGACGTAGCCCAGCGCGCCGAACTTGTGGACCGAGGCGCCGGCGGGGATCGGATAGGGCTTGCCGCCCGCGGCCTTGACGCTTTCGATTGCGTCTTCCCAGCTCTGGCGGATGCCGATGTCGAAGCCATCATCGACGAGGCGGCTGTCCGCGCCCATCAGTCGGGTAAGCAGGATATTGCCGACGCGGTCGTAGACGGCGTCATGATGCGGCACCCACTTTTCCTGCACGACAACGCACTTCATGCCGAGCTTGGCGGCGGTGGCGGCGACCATGCGGGTGTGGTTCGATTGGACACCGCCGATGGAAACCAGCGTGTCCGCGCCGGAGGCGATAGCATCGGGGACGATATATTCCAGCTTGCGCAGCTTGTTGCCGCCGAAGGCGAGGCCCGAGTTGCAATCATCGCGCTTGGCCCAGATCTCGACCTTGCCGCCGAGTGCTTCACTGAGGCGGGGGAGGTGTTCGATAGGGGTGGGGCCATAAGTGAGCGGGTAGCGTTCGAACGGGGCGAGGAGAGACTTCAGTTTGGACACGGGCGGCTCCGGATGGGGTGTGATTCGGAGCGAAAGCTAATGCAAAGTGCGTGGAAGGTGTTTGCAAAGTTGGGGGCTTTATTGGTTGCAATCGGGATCTTGTAACTTTTTATCTCCCATTTTTTCCGTTAAAACTGCTTCATATGAATGATCCTTCCATAGAGCTCGACCGGATCGACCGCAACCTGCTGCGGCTGCTGCAGGCGGACGGGCGGCGGTCCAACGCAGAGCTGGCCGAGGCCGCGAACGTGAGCCCGGCGACCTGCCACCGGCGCGTGGCGCGGCTGGTGGAGCTGGGCGCGATCACCGGTTTTCGGGGGAGCGTCGATCCCGGCGTGGTGGGGCTCGGCACGCTGGTGATGGTGGGCGTGGTGCTGGACCGCTCGACGCCAGAAAGCTTTGCCGCGTTCGAGGGCGCGGTTCTGGGCATGAAGGAAGTGCTCGATTGCAATCTGGTGGCGGGGGACTTCGATTACCTCCTCAAGATCCGCGTGCGCGATATTGCCGATTTCAACGCGCTCCACGGCCAGCGGCTGCTAACCCTGCCGGGGGTGCGCCAGACGCGGACGTTCTTCGTGATGAAGGAAGTGAAGGAAAACGCGCCGCTGGGGTTTTGAGGGTGGGTGCTTGGTCGCTCTGGATTCCCGCCTTCGCCGGAATGACGAAGGTAGGAACGGGAATGAGGAGTAACCTGTCCTCTGTTCGTCATTGCGAGCGTAGCGAAGCAATCCAGAACGTTGGTGTAGGGCG
>CAIKKO010000582.1 GCA_903828025.1 uncultured Sphingomonadales bacterium | reverse complement strand
GTCACCGGCGTTTCGACCAACAACTGCGTGGGCATGACCGGGCAGGAAGCCGCCGACCGCGGCTTTGGCGTGGTGCTCGCGTCTGATGCATCGGGCACTTGCAGCGATCTGATGCAGGACGCCTACGAAAGCACCTTTCGCCGCCTGTGGGGCCGGGTCGCCAGCACCGACGAGATCATTGCGGAAATCGCCCATACCACCAACGCGGGCGCATAGGGTCAGGACATGGTTGCAAAGTCACTCGAAGTCAGGCCGCTGGCGGAAACGTTCGGCGCCGAAGTGCTCGGCGTCTCGCTTTCGCGCGATATGGACGCCGATGTGTTCAACGAAATCAAGGCGTTGTGGCTGCGCTATGAGGTTTTGCTGTTTCGCGATCAGCAGATCGAGAAGGAGGATCTGATCGGCTTCAGCGCCCGGATCGGTCAGCTCGAAATCCACTTGCGCGCGGAATGGCTCAGCAAGACTCATCCCGAGCTGCTGCAGATCACCAATATCCGGGAGGACGGCAAGCCCACGGGCGCGCTGGCCGATGGCGAAGTGGGCTGGCATTTCGACCAGATCTATCTGCCCAAGCCTGCGATCGCCTCGCTGCTTTATTCGGTCAAGATTCCGCCGACGGGGGGCGGCACGCACTTTGCCGACATGACCGCCGCTTATGCCCGGCTGCCCCGGCATCTCAAGGACGTGGTCGACGGGCGCACCGCGGTGCAATCCTATGTTGCGTTCAATCAGATGTATTCGACCGACACGAATGCCCAGCAGAAGTCCATGACCCCCGATATCGTGCATCCGCTGGTGCGCACGCACCCTTACAGCGGGCGGCGGGCGCTCTATGTCTGCCCCGGAATGACGATCAGGATCAACGGCTTGCCGGCGGACGAGAGCCGTTCGGTGCTGGATGAACTGTTTGCGTGGACCGCGCGCGAGGAGTTTGTCTACCGGCACGAATGGCGGGTGAGCGATGCGCTTCTGTGGGACAACGCCTGCACGATGCACCGCCGCGATGATTTCGATGGCGAGTATGAACGGCTGATGCTCCGCACCACGATACTGCCGCAACCAGACCGCGCGATCCCGTTCTGATGGAAACGCGCCCGCTGGTCTGGTATTTCGATGTGATATCGCCGTTTGCTGCGCTGGCAATTCCGGACATGGAAGTGCTCTGCGCGCGGCATGCCGTGGCGTTTCGCCCGGTGCTGTTTGCCGGATTGCTCAAGGCGTTCGGCCATCTCGGCCCGGCGGAAATCCCCGCCAAGCGCACGCAGACCTACCGGATCGCGCAGTGGATTGCGCAGGATCGCGGCATGGTGTTTCGCACGCCGCCGGCGCATCCGTTCAATCCTCTGGCGCTGTTGCGGCTGCTCTGCGTGCGCGACTTGACCGTGGCCGATGTGGCGGCTGCGTTCCGGCTGGTCTGGGGCGAGGGGCGCGACCCGGAAAGCCCCGAAACCGTCGCCATGCTGGCCGCCGCGCTGGGTGTGCCGCCGGGTGCGGGCAGCGATCCTGCGGTCAAGGACCGGCTGCGTACCAACACCGAAGCCGCCGTTGCGGCGGGCGTCTACGGTGTGCCGACTTTGGCCATCGGTGAGGAACTGTTCTGGGGCCTCGATGCCATGCCGATGGCGCGGGCCTATCTCGCCGATCCTGCGCTGTTCTCGCAGGGCGAAATGGCGCGGGTTTCGAACTTGCCGATGGCGACGCAGCGCCCGCGCTGAGGTTTGTTCCGCTAACGCGGGGGAGCGGGCTGGTGCCGCCCCGTTTCGGCTAGGCCGAAACAGTCAAACTCTTTATTCCCCGCAGCCCTTGTCGCAGCAGCGGCCCGGTTGCTTGTCGCGCGAAGGGCCTTTGCCCAGATCGAGCGCGCCGCGATCGAGCAGCGATTGCACCAGATCCTTGCGGTCCTGGATCGGATAGTTGCGCAGGATTTCCAGCTTCATCGCCTCGGGCGAGCCGCCGCCGTGCAGGCTGATCACCGAGTACCAGCCGCCCGTTTCCGAGGCCGTCAGGTCCTCGATAAACCGCGCGACATTGGCGCGGTGGGCATAGGGCACATCGGGCCGCCCGCGCAGCAGGCTCTCGATCATCGGCGCGGTGGCGGGGTTGTGATCCTCGTCCGGCGTCGGCAGGCCGACGATCAGCCCGCCCGAAACCTCGTGCGCCAGGCGGTGCATGTCGTAGATCTGATTGGCCAGCAGCAGCTTGCCGATGTTCGAATAGATCTGCTCGGGGCGGAAATTGCCCGCCGCGTCTTCCTCGCCGAACGTGGAGGCCGCGACCCCGCACGCGTAAAAGCCCTCGGTGATCTTGATCAGCTCGACCATCTTGTCCTTGAGGTGCGAGATTCGGTCCAGTTCCAGCCCGTTGGCCTCCATCATCATCGCGCCCGCACCGATCAGCAAATCGCCGAAGCCTGCGCGCGCGCCGATGCAGCTGTGCCGGTGGTGCGAGGCGTAGTTGGTGGTCATCAGATG
>CAIKKO010000581.1 GCA_903828025.1 uncultured Sphingomonadales bacterium | reverse complement strand
GCTCGAATCCGCGATTGCGCGCCTGCCGCGCGGCAGTGCGCTGGTGTTCCGGCACTATCATCTCCCCCCCGATGCACGGCGCGCGCGCTTTGAACACTTAAGGCGGCTCTACGCGCGGCGGGGTGTGCTGGTAATCACCGCAGGCGGCGCGCGCGGTTGGCGCGCCGATGGGCATTACGGTGCGCCGCAAGCGCTTGGTCGCGCCCCCGGCCTGCGCCTCGCCACCGCGCATTCGCTGGCCGAAATCGGCGCGGCGGTGCGGGCGCGGGCCTCGGCGGTGCTGCTCTCGCCAGTGTTCCCGACCCGCTCGCATCCCGGTGCCCCGGTGCTCGGGCCGGTGCGTTTCCTGCTCCTTGCGCGGCGCTGCCCGCTGCCGGTGATCGCGCTGGGCGGGATGACCAAGGCCCGCGCCGCACGGCTGCGGGCGGCCGGGTGGGCGGCCATTGACGGGCTGGCCTAAGCTGCGACTCGCCGGGAATCCTTGCGTTTCGCGCATCGTGGATTCTTGACGGCACGGCCCCAACGGGCGCATGAAGGGGGCCAAGAAGGGATAAGTTGATGGCATCTCGGGCACTCGTTCCCCCCGCCGGACGGCGTATGGCCAAGAGCGCCGATTGGCGCGCGATCCTGCGCCGCAGCTTCCGCCGCAGCGCCGAGCTGATCGGCGCGACCGGGCTGTTTGCCGCGATGATCGCGCTCGGGCTCGCGCTCGCGAGCTATACCCAGACCGACCCTTCGGGCAGCACCGCTTCGGGCAGCCCGGTCGAAAACTGGATGGGCCTGCCCGGGGCCTGGGCGGCAGAGCGTGTGCTCATCCTGTTCGGCCTCCCTGCCGTGCTGGTGCTGCCGCTGCTCTACGTGTTCGCGCGGCGGCTGTGGGACGCGGCGGGCGATCTGATCGACCGCGACGAGGATGATGAAGCGCCGCCAGCGCTGCCGGCGTGGTGGCGGCTGGCGCTCATGCTCATGCTCGCGATGGCGCTGCTCGGGACCGCGCTGGCGCTGATGGTGACCGCGCCGGGCGGCACGCTGCCAGCCGGTGCGGGCGGGCTTGGCGGCCTGCTTGGCGCGGCAGCGGTCCGCGCGCTGGCGCACCTGCTGCCCGCAGCGGACTTGTGGATCGAGCGCGGCGCGGCGCTCGGGGCGGCTCTGGCCGGGCTGTTCGTCACCGCCAAAGTGTTCGTGTTCGATTGGCACCGCCTGCCGCGCATGCCCGCGTTCCTGCGCCGCAGGACGGCAGAGGGGGCAGAGGATGGGGCCGGGGAAGGAACCCCGCGCGCCGCCTCGCTTCTTCCCAAGCGCCAGCCGCGCGCCAAAGTGCAAGGCGATGAGGACTCCGCCGCCGCGCCCGCGCAGGCCGCTCCGGTCTCCAGCCGCCGCCCCACCGAAATCACCGATCCCTCGCGCCCGCCCGCGCCCGCGCAGCTGGCCAAGGCGCGGCAGGGCGATCTGTTCGACCAATATGAGCTGCCCGGGCTCGACATTCTCGAACCCATGCCCGTCAACACCGGGCCGAAGATCGACAAGCTTGCGCTCGAACGCAACGCGCGCCTGCTCGAAAACGTGCTCGATGATTTCAACGTGAAGGGCGAAATCACCGCCGTGCGCAGCGGGCCGGTGGTCACGATGTACGAGCTGGAGCCCGCGCCCGGCATCAAGGCCAGCCGCGTGATCGGCCTCGCGGACGATATCGCCCGCAACATGAGCGCGATTTCGGCGCGCGTCTCCTCGATCCCCGGGCGCACCGTGATGGGCATCGAACTGCCCAATGCGGTGCGCGACATGGTCTCGTTCCACGAGCTGGCGGCCTGCGACAAGTTCGTCAATTCCAAGGGCATGCTGCCGATCATCCTTGGCAAGGATATCGCGGGCGAGCCGATCGTGGCAGACCTCGCCACGATGCCGCACTTGCTGGTGGCGGGCACCACCGGCTCGGGCAAGTCGGTCGGGCTCAACTGCATCCTGCTCTCGCTGCTCTACCGGCTGACGCCGCAGCAGTGCCGTCTGATCCTTGTCGATCCCAAAGTGCTCGAACTCAAATCCTACGACGATATTCCGCACTTGCTCTCGCCGGTGGTGACCGAGCCGGCCAAGGCGGTGCGCGCGCTCAAGTGGGCGGTTGAGGAAATGGAGCGGCGCTACCGCATGATGTCGTCGGTCGGCGTGCGCAACATCGCGGGCTTCAACGAGAAGGTGCGCGCCGCCGCGAGCAAGGGCAAGCCGCTCGGCCGCCGCATTCAGGTCGGCTTCGATCCCGACAGCGGCGAGGAATTGTTCGAGGAGCAGCAGCTCGATTACGAAGTGCTGCCACAGATCGTGGTGATCGTTGATGAGCTGGCCGATCTCATGGTCACCGTCGGCAAGGAAATCGAAGTGCTGATCCAGCGGCTTTCGCAAAAGAGCCGCGCGGCGGGCATCCACCTCATCATGGCGACGCAGCGCCCTTCGGTCGATGTCATCACCGGCGTGATCAAGGCCAACTTGCCCACCCGCATCAGCTTCGCCGTCACCAGCCGCATCGACAGCCGCACGATCCTCGGCGAACAGG